>JANLSE010000332.1:0-19091 GCA_031362265.1 Roseiflexaceae bacterium | reverse complement strand
CAATGATGACGGACAGACCGAAGTCACGCACGAAATCCCAATGCTGCCTGATCTTGACCGTATCGTTGATCAGCACTCGATGTCAAACATTTCTCAGCTAACCAGTACGGTACAACCACAACCTAAAGTAGATTTTCAGCCTTTAGAATCCGTACCAGTACAGAACAGTACAAGTGGTATTGAGCGCATCACAACGCCCGATACTCCCAGTACTGTGATTCCAATGGACGATGAGGCTGTTGCGATTCGATACCTTTTACAACATTTGGGGAGTAAGAACAAGGTTGCCGAGTTTCTTGGTGGCAGTAAGACCACCGCATACAAGCGAATCAACCGCGCCTTGGGAGAAGATGAGTAGGGGAGGGAGCGATTACAGACGCTTGTCATCAAGGCGTAATCCAGCCTAGAGGATGTCCTTTACGGTAAAACAGCATCAACTTGTTAGACTAGCTCATAGCTCGTAATGTGCCTGCCACGAGCAGGTAGGGGAGAGGGGATTAAACCATGGAACAACGAGAACCATACCACCTCCAGGCAAGCTCATCCTCTGAGCTTACAAAGACGGACATGCGCACCCATGAGGATAAGCTGCTGTGGCGGGATAAAGCACCATTGGCGGTTGCCTTGCTTGCGCAAAGCTATGTGGTCTTCCTCTGGTATTTCCATAGCACGCACGGCATCCACCCATATGTGGATTTTATCGTCGCCTTTGCCGCAGGTATCGCACTCGACTGGCTGACCGTTTCGACCGTGATGGGGAGACGCGAAGGTCGTACCAGCATCTGGTCATGGCTGACGTCCTTCGGCGCTTTCGTCGGCTCAGCCATGATCGCCTATGACACCTATGCTACGCAATGGTGGCCAATTGATGGCAAAGCCTTACTCCACATCTGCTTCCCACTCGTGGTGCTGCTGTATAGCCTCCATCTTGCCGCGCCACGCCACACAAAGGTAGCGAAAGCTATCTCTCACCCATCCATGCATCAACAGCCGCTTCTTAGCGTTTCTGACGGCCTTGAGCGGGCTCCTGTTACGAGTGAGGAACTCGCGACAATGTCAGGTTCTGCCAACTCTTTGTTCAACTGCCCCAGCTGTAATGCCGGTCTGGAAAACATCGGCGAGTTGGGTGCAGCCAAGCGTTGGGGGCATTGCCGGTATTGCAAGGGCAATACTAGCACAACCATACCATTGAATTACTCGACTGAGCATATTCAGAATGGCCAAAGACAATAAACCTCGCTCCACATGAAATCAAAAGGAAACGATCATGACAACAAACTTCACAGGTCGAGCTATCGTGTATGCACGCGTTTCGACCGATGATCAAGCTGATAACTACAGTACTGAATCACAGATTGCTGCCTGCCAGAAATACGCGTTAGATCACAATTTCCCCGTGGTGGGAGTATTGCAAGATGTGATAAGTGGAGCGAAGCTAGATAGACCCGGCTTGGCAAAAGTGCGCCAACTCATTCAAGATAAGCATGCCGATGTGCTCATCATCTACTGTTCTGATCGCCTCACGCGCTCCTTAGCTCACTCGCTACTCTTACGGGACGAGTTTAAAGTTGCTGGTGCTGCTGTCCACTTTGTTACTAAAGGCGAAAGCCAGGATACACCTGAGGGCAATTTGTTCGAGAGCATCGAGTCAGCCTTTGCTGAATACGAACGATTGAAGATTGCCGAGCGCATGGCTCGTGGGCGAAAGGCCGCGTTAGAGAACGGCAAGGTGTTATGTGGTGCTGCACCACCTTTCGGATATTCTTACTCTGATATTGGGGTATTAACAGTCGTGGAGGAGGAGGCAAAGATTGTCCGAAATATCTATGACTGGTACTTAATTGAGGGGCTAGGTGCACCGCGTATTATTACCAGATTGGCTACCTTACAAGTTCCCTCACCAGCAGACCGACGAGCATACAACTTGAAGCCCAAAAGCAAACGCGGGTTAGGACAATGGTGTACGACGACTATTTTGCATATCCTGCGCAGTGAGGTCTACAAAGGGGAATATCTAATCAAACATGCAGGCATGACAATCATGGTTCCAGTACCCACGATCATTGACCCAATCGTCTGGGCGGCAACTGCTCAGAAGCGTGAAAACCGAAAGAAGTTTTCTCAGCGCAATTCACGCCACCTCTATCTGCTTCGAGGTCGGATTCGCTGTGGCAGATGTGGAGCAGCCTGCACTGGAACTATCATTAACGGCACCAAAGCTTGGGCACAACGCTACTATGCATGCCTACGGAAGTACCACACAACCATTTACATTGGGGAGAATGGTCGCTGTGAGATGCCACGCTTCCGCTGTGACTATCTTGAACCAGTTGTATGGAACTGGATTGACCAAGCAGTCTTGAATGAGGAACATATCCGTGCGCGGGCTAGCCTCCGTGGCGATACAGTTCTTGAGGAACGCAATCGACTAGAAGCAGAGCGAGCAATCTACGCTCAACAAATAGAAACACTCGATACCCAGTTGGGACGACTCGTGCAGCTTTATACCTCTGGATTATTTCAGATGAATGAGATTACCGGTCAAAAAGCACAGCTCGATGCCGCCAAGGCAAGCTGCCAGAAAGAGATTGATCGGCTAGACAATCTCCTTATGGGGATGAGTTCAATTGCAGAGCGAGTAGATCAACTGAGTGCGTTAGTGCGCGCAATACGCGCAAAAGTCGCAGCAGGGTTATCCGAGGAGACCAAACGGATGATTATTGACTTACTGGATGTAGAGGTGCTGATCACCACTGAAGGTGAGCAAAAGTACGCGGACGTGACCTGTCACCTCATCCTCGACAAAGCGCGCCTGCTCGTGGCTGGGATAGAAGATGTAAGTGTGACCAATACCGACAGGCGTAATGGCAAGTATTGATCTACACCAACATGAGCAGAGTTTCTAGCTGAGGGCAGTTGTGCACCGCCGTTTCCAGCTCTCTCATCGATCATAGCGCACATTATGAAGCATGATACGCCAAACCTCCCGAACACCGGGAGGTTTCGGCATATATTGGGGAAGCCAAGCGCGTTTGACCTATCACCTAACACAGCTCTGTTCATATCTGCCACCGATGTGACAAGGTTCAAACGATCAATCTGTTTCAAGCGGGCAGGAGCGCGCCGTGTCTCACGGGCATTCCTCCGGCCGTTCTCTTCCTGCCATCCCTGCATCTGGCAGGTGCCGGAACACATCTATGGCTGCCGCGACCGTCTCCATTGCGCTGCGCTGTGCTTTCGCGAGATCGTCCGACAGGTGCTGCACCTCGCGCTCCAAGAGAGGACGCCTCAGTCGCTCGTTGCGCAGTGTCGCGCTCGGCAGCCTGGACCCGCCCCAATAGAGCCGCAGCACCGCATAGGCTGGCCCGCCGATAGCAAGCAGCAGGACGCAGGCGATTTACTGCCACTCGCTTGTTGGTCTTCCGCACTCCTCCACAACAGAGTCGTTAACGATAGTTCCTGTCCAAACCCCTTCCCGTGACCGTACAAACACCCCACTCCATCTCAGGCTTTATCAATGACGAGCGCGACATTATTGAATGCGCGCGAGTTTGGCCCAATCAGCAGTGTGGTTGTCAGGTTGGGATCCTCTCCCAATGCTGCAACTAGTGTTTCGGCCTGCTGTTGTACCTCCCAATACTGCCAATCCCCGCTCGAGCGCTTGCGTGCTGTCGCAAATGTACTCACCAATCGCCCACCAGGGCCAAGTAGCTGCACGAGTTGAGTACAGAGTGCCTGGGGATCAGGCCAGAAATAGAACGTATGGATACTGAACAGTTTGTCAAAACATGACCCCACAAACGGCAGTGTCGTCAAATCGCCGCACATAAGGCTGAGTTGACCGCGCGCTATCGCCAGGCGATTTCGTCGTGCGGCCGCACGGAGCATGGTCGGAGAGCGGTCTACGCCGGTAACATGTCCATGCGGGGTTGCTTGGACGCTGAGCCGGAGACCCTGTCCGACCCCAAAGCCGATTTCTAAAACCTGATCGGTGGGCTGGAGGTGGAGCAATCCCACACTCCACGCGGTTTCAGGGGCATGTTGGCGGCGCATACGTTCTCCAATGAGGGAGCCAATAACACCAGTTGGAGAGCGATGCTGCTGATTGATGTAGCTTGTCCATCCCATATGTACCCTATTCATATAACCTCCCCCATACAAGAAGCACGTGTCGTATGCTATCAGAGGAGCGTGACAGCGACGGTCACACGCGTTCAAGTGAAACGGGAACAACCCCGCACTCGCGGAAGATGTCGCATAATGACCGCTACTCGTTATTATCGGAGATTTTCCTGTCTTCCTCCCATATCTCCGATCCGCTATCCCTTTCTTTCACGATTCTCGCACATCACGACACCATACTATCTCGGCAAAACCCTGGCCGATAAGTACACCTCGTCTGATAATGTTGACACGGTGCGCACTGTAGAGTATCCTCACAGCACATTCGTTTTGTAGCGGGTAGCTCATGTCAGAACTCAACACACTCCTGAGTGCGTGGAAGCAGTCGCTGGAATCGGCTGACCAATCTGAGCACACCGTCCGCGCTTACCTGCGCGGAGTTCGTCAGTTTGCTGGCTGGTTTGAGGCCGAATACCGCGAGCCGTTTACGTTCGCCAATCTCACCGCGATTGACATGGTTGCGTACCGCCAGTATTTGGGGTTTAATCCAGCGCGCCCCGAACTATTGTAGCGAACATTTGTTCGGCGCTCTTCCTCATGTGCGCGTGTATTTATAGTACGTATTCCGTGAGATCCCAACAATCTCACAGATCTCTTTGATACTGTAGTGCGGATCGCGCTTGAGCGCCAGAGCCGCTTTCCGCTTTTTTTCATCGACCCCTTTCGGACGTCCGCCGTTACGGCCACGCGCACGAGCCGCCGTGAGCCTAGCGCTGATGAAAGAACAGCTTGCCACCCGAGGTCATGGTATCCAGCTGCTCCTGCAGGCTCCGAAAGCCGACACGGTGCAGTGCTAATGCGTTAACGGTTTCGACGAGGTGCGTGAGCGAACGCCCTAACCGGTCGAGTTTCCAAACTACCAGGATGTCTCCAGCCCGACAGGCATCCAGCGCTGCTGCTAACCCCGGTCGCACCGTCTTGGCGCCACTTGCCGTATCGGTGAAAATACGCTCACAGCCAGCGGCCCGCAAAGCATCCTGCTGGAGATCCAGGCGTTGATCGCTGGTGGACACCCGCGCATAGCCAATCAGCATCCTACTCCTGCCTCCCTGATTATGCAGATGCGTTGTATGGTATAGTTTCTCCGCATGAAACGGATGCTCCCAGTGCCAACTCAGGATGTTCCTGCTATCCCAAACAAACGGAGGTAACCATGACCACTCCATCTTCCGACTTTGAAGCACTCAAGGAACGCCTGAAGGCGACTTGGATGGCGGGGGACTACGGACGGTTTGCTCATTATTTCGAACATCTCGGCGAGCAGTTCGTCGCGCGTCGCAACATCAAACCCGATATGCGTGTGCTGGATGTGGCGTGCGGGACAGGCAATTCTGCAATCCCCGCCGCAAAAGCAGGGGCTCACGTAACGGGTACTGACATCGCTACCAATTTGCTTGAGCAGGCGCGCGCGCGAAACGCGCAGGTATGAACGTCCAGTTTGATGAGGGCGACGCCGAACAACTACTCTACCCTGATGCCTCGTTCGATCTGGTCATCAGTCAGTTTGGCGCAATGTTCGCGCCGCGGCCGGAGCGCGTCGCCGCAGAGTTCGTGCGCGTTTGCCGACCTAGTGGACAAATCGTGATGGCGAATTGGACACCGCGTGGATTCATCGGCCAGATGTTCAAAGCGACAGGTGTGCATGTACCGCCACCGCCGGGCGTGCCCCCTGCGCTGTTATGGGGTGACGAAGCCACCGTGCAGGAGCGGCTCTGTGCTGGTATCTCTCAGCTGCAATTTACGCCCCTCATGGCTTCAGTCAAACTCCCGTTCTCTGTGCCAGAGACTATCGAGTTCTACCGTCTCTATTACGGCCCGACGCAGCGTGCTTTTGCAGCCTTGCCCGCAGACAAACAGCCTGCCTTGCGTCATGATCTGGAGAATCTTTGGACACAACACAACCAAGCGACCGATGGCACAACGCACGTCGAAATGGAATATCTTGAAGTCATAGCAACACGCGCGTAACGCCTCTGCAGAAAGTAGGCAACAGTCAACGTGCATAGTAACTGGACTTTTGCAGATTCTGACGGATCGCATTGGGACGCGGTAGAACGGCAGGCCATTCGAGAGCAGTATATCAGACTTGCAAAACGCCAGATTGCAGTGGGAAGCCCTGAACAGCGCTTTAGTGCTCACGAACACCCATTCGAACGGGTGATTCTCGCGAAAATCTGCACACGCCCGGATACATGACACGAAGGAGGATGTGATGACTGATTCGCAAACACCGCGCGTGGATCTCTACAATACCACCTATGGTCATTTCCAGAACGATGTCCGTGCGCAATTTCGCCACGACGCATACGGCGAAGATATTGGTCAGAATAGTTGGATCACTGCCGACGAATATCAAAGCTTCTTTCCCTGGCTTGGCCTCCAGTCCGGGACACACGTATTGGAAATCGCCAGCGGTTCTGGCGGTCCAGCCCTGTTCCTCGCGCGCAGCACAGGCGCAACCGTCGTGGGGGTCGACATCAACGAACATGGCATCACCACTGGTAACGCCATGGCGCAAGCCCAGGGATTAGCCACGCAGGTGCGCCTCCAGCAGGGCGATGCGAACCAACCGCTTCCCTTTGCCGATCACACATTTGATGCGCTCATCTGCATCGACTCGATCAACCACCTGCCAAACCGCCGCGCTGTGCTGCAAGAATGGCGTCGGGTGCTTCGACCAGGCGGACGCGTGCTTTACACCGACCCGATCGTCGTGACCGGACTGATGAGTAAGGAAGAGATCGCCACGCGCAGCTCGATTGGTTTCTTCCTCTTCGGGCCGCCTAGTGAGAACGAGCGCCTGCTTGAACAAGCGGGCTTCCAGATCGTGCATGTGACCGATTGCACGGAGAACATCGCACAGATTGCGCAACGATCACTCGAGGCGCGCATCCGCTATCGTGAGCAACTTCTCGCAGTGGAAGGTGAACAAACCTATGCGGGACTCCAGCGGTTTTTCGATGTCGTCCAAACGTTAGCGAGCGAACGACGCCTGTCGCGCTTTGCCTATGTTGCGTCGACACCTGAATAGCGGAATGCGAGAGGCATTATACCTCTTCCTAATGGCAAACACGCGCTCGTAACCGTTCAGGCCATCCGCAATGCCGCCCAACAGGGCATTCCACGCCGACCTGCAGGAATCGGGGCGAGACTAAGAATCAGAAATCAGTACGAGTTTAGGTTCGACTGACGTTTAGGATGGTGACGGCCCGCAGGCGGGTGAATGCTGGCGTTCGGGTGGCTGCCATCAATCGCTGGCCTATCGATATGGTTGACGAATTGGCCCATGCCGATACCCAGTCGAAATGCTCGGAGACGCGGACGATGTGCTAACAACGCAGATCGTCTATTCCATTGTAATCCACGCTTTGGAAGGGAGCGCAGATACCATGCAGCTATCTGGAAATCACCCTATGCAATACGACTACATCATCGTCGGGGCCGGCTCGGCAGGCGCAACCCTCGCTGCCCGGCTATCAGAAGATCCATCCGTCTCGGTGCTGCTGCTTGAAGCCGGACCTGATTATCGTGCAGCTGAGACACCTATGGAGATGCGTAGCCCGAATTTCTTTCACATCTTAGATGGCCAGCGTTTCCGCCAGTTTCAGTGGCCCAACCTCATGGCCCAACGGACGATGTTCCAACAACCAGCCCTCTATCTCCGCGGTCGCGGCCTAGGAGGAAGCTCGGCGATCAATGGCATCGCTGCCATCCGCGGAATCCCCGAAGACTTCGACCACTGGGCCGATCTGGGCTGTACGGGCTGGTCGTTCGCTGATATTTTACCGACCTTCAATCGTCTGGAAGACGATCGCGACTTTGGCGACCAATCCTACCATGGCCGCGGCGGCCCAATTCCTGTTGCTCGCGCGCCGCTCGATACGTGGTCGCCGCTCAGTCTCGCCCTACGGGACGCGGCGCTCGCGCTCGGTTATGGCTGGGCAGATGACCACAATGCACCTGAAAGCACGGGCTTTTCGCCGGCGGCGTTGAATGTGTACAACGAGCAGCGCGTTTCGACCAATGACGCGTACCTCGAACCAGCGCGTTCTCGACCCAACCTCACGATTGTCGGCGACGCGCTCGTCGACCATATCGAGTTGGATGGTCGCCGCACGCGTGGCGTGCGTGTCCGCATTGGTGAGGAATGGCAGGTAAGAGAGGGTCAGGAGGTCATCCTTTGTGCTGGCGCGATTCACTCGCCGGCGCTCCTGTTGCGCTCGGGGATTGGGCCTGCCGAGGATCTGCGGCGGGTCGGGATTACTCCACTCGTACACGTGTCAGGCGTCGGGCAGAACCTTGGCGAGCACGCGGTGATTGGTGTCACGCTGCAGTTGCATCCAGCGGCGCACGCCACGTCTCTCCACGTGCGGTCGGGTTACTTCTTCATACGCTATAGTAGTGGATTGGTGAGTGCCGGCAGAAACGACATGCAGATCTTCTGCCTCCAGCCACACGCCGCGTTGGCCTGGCTTCGCGTCTCAGTGGTTCGTAGCTTCTCGCGCGGCCGCGTCTTTCTCACGACGCCGGATCCACAGACCGACCCGGCGGTGGAATTCCGGCTGCTCACCGACGAACGTGACCTGGTGCGAATGCGTGATGGGGTTCGACGGTTGTTCGAGTTGGTTCACCAGCCGGCAATCGCGACGATCGCTGCGCGCGTAAATATTGATGAAACGGGCCGCAGCCTGGATGACGTCCAGGACGAGCGGCAGATCGATGAGTGGCTACAGGCGCGCTGCGGCGATTATGTGCATGCGGTCGGGACTTGCCGGATGGGATCAGTCGACGATCCGCAGTCAGTGGTTGATCCGAACGGACGCGTGCTTGGGGTGGAAGGGCTCCGCGTTGTTGATGCCTCGATCATGCCGGAAGCGCCGCGTGCCAATACACACCTGACCACAGTGATGATCGCAGAGCATATTGCAGCGCGCATGAAGCGCGAAAGCGTGTGATCGAGTCGCAGTGAAACGGTTGCACCAATGCGGCGGAATGGAGAGGCAGGCGCCGCAAGGTATATGCCGATCACTGCGCCACGCCATATCAAGCAGCCGGCTAACACGCGCATGCACCCGACCGCCTTCGGCGCGAGATCATTGCGTTTTTGAAGTCGTCGTGTACTGCGCGCCCCGGCGGCGGGTGATGCGCAATCCGTTAGCCCGCTTGGACAGAAGCCGTTCGGACAAGGAGGTGGAGAATGAGCACTCCTGATCCCCGAGCCACCGTGCATGACATCATCTTCGGTAGGTGGCGCAGTCAAATTCTCTACGCCGGCGTAAAGCTGGGAATTTTCGACACCCTCGGAGACGGGCCTAGACGAGCGACGGCGATCGCCCAGGAACTGGAGCTGGATTCCGCCCTCGCGTACCGGCTACTAAGGGCGCTTGGGTCCCTCGGGTTGCTCAAGGAACACAGCGACAGGACTTTCTCGGTAACTGAGACCGGCGAACTGCTCAGAAAAAATCATCCTCGAACACTGCGGGGCGTCACCTTGTTGGCAGAGGGGCCCGAGCACTACGCGTTGTGGAAGCATTTACCCGCGATGATCCGCGACGGCAAGCAGAACGCGTTCGTGCGCGAGTTCGGCCGAGCTGCCTTCGATCATGCTGCTCACAATCCCGAGTACGCTGAGGTGTTCAACGACGCGATGAGCGGCTATTCAGCCGGGCAGACCGAGTGGGCGCTTCAGGCGCTGAATCAGTTCGATTTCAGTTCGATCTCGCAATTGTGCGACGTCGGTGGCGGCCAGGGTCACATGCTTTGCAGTTTTCTCGTGAAGTACCCTCACTTGACAGGTATAGTTTTCGAGAGGCCTGGCGTAATCGGGGACCGGGCGCTACTTTGGGCCGATAAGCTTAGCGTAGGCGATCGATGCAGATATATCGGCGGAGACATGTTCGTCGCAGTTCCGAGTGCAGACGCCTACATGTTGAAGATGATTCTTCACGACTGGAACGATCAGGAGTGCATTCAGATCCTTCGCAATGTTCACAAGGCCGCGCCTGGGGGAGCGCATGTGTTCATCGTCGAACACATAATTCCCGATGTGGACACCCCACACTTTGCCAAGCTGTACGACATTCACATGATGTGCTGGGGGACGGGGCGCGAGCGCACAATTGATGAGTATGCGGCTCTACTACGGGAGGCGGGGTGGGAGTACGTCGATACCTGGTTCCCCCCGTCGAAGGCGATGGGTGCTGTGCAAGGCACGAAGCTGTAGCGTAGCCAAGCGCAGGAGTGCTTTGGGCGGCCTAACACCGCATGCAACCGACCGCTTCGCGCGCGCGATCGATGGCATTCCGACAGGTTTTTGTGGCGCGCTCGCGGCAGCTGAACGGCAATCCGTTGGGCCACTTCCATCCCATATCGCGCCATTCAGATTAAGCGTTGACAGCAGTAGTCACGAGGCGTATGCTTGGGACACGCTTCTCAAAGAGAAACTGCACAACAGGTTAATGTCGATGTAGGGATGAAGGAGGAATGCAGTGGATGCGCTCTTACGACAATGGAATGAAACCTACTTTGATGGCCAACTCTCACCCGACGTTCTGACTATTTTCGATGCTCTGGCGTTATCAACCCAGAGCGAAACGGTAAAAGGTATCTTGGAACGCCAATTCCGGGCGATGAAGCAGACCCACTTCCAAGCGACTGACTTCACCGATGATTTAGCGAGAGGCCTGTATGGCGTACTCAATATCTTTACGAAGACGTGGAATGGAACACCCCCGCCGATTACCTTTGCCGGACGCCACAGAAAGCTTGACACCTATATCACCTGCAATCGTTGGCAGGAATTTCCCCTGACTGGTACCCTCTTGGATTTGGGCTGTGGGTTTCCACCGCTTACAACGGTTGAAACAGCCAAGAAATTGCCAGAGTGGCGCATCATTGGCGCTGATCCGACGATTCCTCACTGTATCGTGTATGATGCACAGGGTGATTATGCCACCTTTACCAAAACCGGTGACGTACTGTATTTTCAAGGCCAGGGTACACGCTTCGGCGTATTCACCCAAGATCCAGCAGGAACAAAGGCATACTTCAGCCAGCTCTTTCGCGCGCTTATGGATAAACAGAAGGAGCTAGGGGTTGACGCGGTAACGTCAATGGAATCCAACGAGGGTAGGCTCGTGACCAACCCTATTGGAGTCTATGAAAGCCGCAATCTCTCTTTTCAGACAGCTGGAATTGGCGCAGTCGACATTCAGGGGGTCGATGTAGTGCGCTGTTTGAATGTCCTCGTCTACTTTGACCGCCCCTTTCGGAACGAGGCGCTGGTGTGGTTTGCTAAGATTGTACGCGATGGCGGCTTGGTACTCTGCGGTGAGAATTCGTGGTGCTCACTCTCCAGTCGCTACACGGTGTTTCAACGTGAGCAGGGGCGGCTCGTAGAAAAGGAGTTTGCCATCAGCATTGATACCTTACGAGTCCCTTCGGATGTAATGCCTTGGTGGGCCTTTCACAACGATGCAGTGGAAATGAACAGGCAAGCCATGTTGGTCGAACAGATCCGCGCTGATACGCTGTTTCGGCGTGACTTTGATAGCCGACTTGATGCCTTACTTGCCGAACATCGGTTGTTTAAACGGGGAACGGATGGCTATTTGACCAGTTGGGGGCCAGAGATGCCAGCAGATAAAGTCGAACAATTGGCGCAGATCAATGAGCAACTTGCTCAGGAAGGCTATGTTGACGGTGCGGTCAATGTACTCATCCAAGCTGGATATAAGGCCTGGCAAAACGGTGTTGGACATATCAGCGTTGATCCGGCTCAATTTGAGATGTGGCCGCAGTCAACATCACTGAGCCACACCTGATGAACAGTGCATGCTTGTCTCGTGTTTGAAACTGGAGGCACAACACAGTCGCGCGGCCCAACACGCGTGTGCAATCGACCGCTACGGCGCGCGAGATCGTGGCTATTTTAGCGCCTTCTGATGTGGCGCGCCTTGGTGACGACTGATGCACAATCCGTTAGCCTGCTCCTTACGCCTTGGGAGGTGTTATGCCAGCGTATGTGTCGAACCATTCTGCAGAACTTCGGGCGGGCGCGTTTCTTGCTCTAGCCGGCGGCGTGCTCAACGTGATCTCCAATGCTGTCCAGCCACAGATCAGCGATTACGCCAACACGACGGAGGTGTTTGCGGCACTGGCGGCAACGCCACTTTGGGAGATAAGCCGTATCGGGGTGCTGATCGCCTCCCTGCTTGGTTCGTGCGGTCTGTTTCTCGTGCGATGGGCATTCCAAGGGTGTCGGGGTGAAAGTTGGTTCCTCTTGGCGGTGGGCAACGCTTTTGTTACGACCCCGGTCATCGCCGTCATGATGGGTATGGATCTAGCCCAAAAGCAGATGGCGAAGTTGGTTGCGGCCTCTGGGCCAGAGCAGGCTGCTCTGGCGTTGTGGGCTGGACACGGGCTCCATAGTGCTTCTTTCGCAATCTTCTCGATTTCCCTTGTTTTGGCGAGTGTGACGCCGGTGCTGGTCGGGGTGGCTTTGATCCTTGGGGGGCAGTACCCGATGTGGCTTGGATGGTTTTCGGTTGTGGGCGGGATCGGGGTCCTGATCACTGCGGTGCTTCAGGCCGTGAATGGCCCGACGCCTATCGCGCAGGTACTGTTCCCGGCTTTCGGTCTTCTAGTGACCGTATCCCTCATTACATTGAGCGCACTTATTTGGCGAAGGGCAGCCAGCCAGTAGTATTAGGTTAGTTCATCCAGTCCGACGGCGGGCTAACGTGGCGGTTGCAACCGACTGGCGCTTCGCGCCTCGTTCCTCGGCGCTTGCACCAGCGGCTGAACCGCCACGTTAGCCCGCGCCCAAACATACCTCTGCCAGGTAGTGCGTCCAGTGGGCTACGTCTCTCCTCCAAGAGTACTGCAATTACTGAGCAGCGTGAATCGTATGCTGGCGGTGAATGATCGTGTAGGACGTACCGTATGATGTACCAAAATGCGTAGGTCACGATGTCAAACTCTACCCTCACGCCTGAAGCGCAACCCGCTCCTTCCGCTCTCGCCACGCTCAACCGCTGGATCGTGGACTACAATCTTGCCCAAGTCGGCGATCATGGGCAAGGACGGCTCACCATCCTCGCCCATGATCAGCAGCAGCACCTGATTGGTGGCATTATTGGATTTACTGATCGTGGATGGCTGCGAATCGAACTGTTAGTCGTTCAGGAGCACCACCGCCGCGCTGGCATTGGCGCACGCTTATTGCAGATGGTGGAAGCGGAAGCACAGCGCCGTGGCTGTCATTCAGCCTGGCTTGATACCTTCAGTTTCCAAGCATTGCCGTTCTATCAACAGCGTGGCTATATCATTTTTGGTGCCTTGGATCACTATCCTGATGCACACCCGCTACTTCGTCCGAAAAGCACTTGCGACCGGCAAGCAAACGGATCTGACGCATACGATGTAGCGCTTTTCTGAAGCCAAGGGAGTGCCGCTCTGAGACAAAACCACGGGCGCAAGCTAACACGTCCATCAACGCCGACCTGCGGAATCAGGCCGATTCTCTGCATTTTGGGTGGGCCTTGGCGGCGCTGATGGGCAGCGTTCGGCCTCTACCGCATCCCTAAAGTACGCCTTGTTCCTTTTTGTTCAGTAATTTCACCCGCTCGACAAGCGCTGGTATCTCTCGTACACTTACGACGTACTACTAACGTAGTGGAGCATGAATATGCCAGACAATCAGCGCCCATACATGACATTACGGCCCATGTTTGAGGAATTGCGTGGCCCGCGTGTGCTCCTTCGTCCATATACGCTTGCAGATACTCAGGCGTGCCATACCGCCAACGCCGAGTCACGCGATCATCTCCGTCCGTGGGAACCAGAGCAAGCCATTGCCTTTCACACGCTTGATGAAACGCGCGATTGGATTCTCCGTGTATCCGCCGATTGGCTGTTGAGGAAGCGGTTTTCGATGGGCATATGGCATATCGAGACACAACGGTATTTAGGTGGCCTTGGGTTACACCCACGCGATCCGGACGGCTGGTCTATTCCCGCATTTTCGATTGGATATTGGGTACGAGTTTCGGAGCAAGGCCACGGGTATGTCACTGAGGCGGTTCGGCTGCTTACCACGTATGTGTTCGACGTACTCCACGCACAACGAGTTGAAATTACATGTGATGCGCACAACACGCGGAGTATCCGGGTTGCCGAGCGAGTAGGATTCGTGCAGGAAGGCCGTTTACGCAATGTATGGCGCTATGCGGATGGGACGCTCGCGGATGAAGTCGTATATGCGCTTACCCCTACCGACATATGGACCTATTCGTGCAAGGCCGATGAGCCGTCAATAAAGTAGAAATACGGGTAAAGTAGAGGAAAGGCCGAACATGGCACTGCAGTTGACCGTTTCGCGCGCGCGATCGTAATGCCAACCCGTTAGGGCGGCTGACGTACCGATCACGAAGGCTTCTATGTTGCTTAAAAATACCGAGACAACCATGAAAACGAATCATTCCATTCCCTCCACAATGCACGCTGTTCAATTGGATGCGCCAAACGCTAGCCTCATATTGCGTGAAGTTCCCGTGCCTCGTCCGCAGGCAGGACAGGTTCTTATTCGGATGGCAGCCGCGCCTATCAATCCCTCGGACCTCGGATCGCTATCAGGCATGAGTTATAGCGGTGAACGTCAATTTCCTTTCACGCCAGGGTTGGAAGGCAGTGGAACCGTTATTGAAGCAGGTGACGGTATACTGCCGCGCCTGCTAAAGGGACAACGCGTGGCATGCTCGGCGCTGTTGACAGGCGATGGAACCTGGGCGGAATATATGATCACCGCTGCCCAGTTGTGCATTCCGCTGAACAAGGACGTAAGTTTAGAACAAGGCTCGATGCTGCTGGTCAATCCCTTGAGCGCGTTGGCTATGTTTGAAATTGCACAGGATGGCAAACATCGTGCCATGGTCAGCACGGCTGCAGCGAGCGCATTGGGAGGAATGATTTTGCGTTTGGGGAAACGCCGCAATATTCCGGTTATTCATGTGGTGCGGCGTCAAGCGCAGGTAGATTGGGTTCGCAGCCTCGGCGGTGAATATGTTTTGAACAGCAGTGAGGCGGATTTTGTTGAGCAATTGCGGACATTGGCGCACAAACTACAGGCAACCCTCTTGCTTGATGCAATTAGCGGCAGTATGACCCAGCAACTCGCCGATGCCGCACCATTTGGCAGTACCATTCTGTTGTATTCGCGGTTGTCAGATGAAGCATGCATCATTGATGCGCGAACGGCGCTGATTAAGAATTTGCATTTCGACGGTTGGTTCCTTGCCAATTGGTTTCGTGAAAAGAATCTCCTCCAGGCGTTACAACTCTCCCAACAAGCACAATCCGGTTTGGCAACTGATCTCCAATCTCCAATTCACAAAAGGCTCCCACTGGCAGCAGCACAACGGGGACTTGAAACATATGTCAACGATATGGGCGCAGGGAAAATCGTATTGGTGGCCAATCCGCAAGAAGTCACGCCCGATGGTTGAAACAAACGCGTGGCACCACTGTCTCCTATACCGTAATCGTTCAGGCTATCATCGATCCGCCCAACACGCCCATGAACGCCGACCTGCCGAACACCATTTATTGATTGCACGAACAATACTAAACCACTTTGATTTATAGAGACTCTAAAAAACCTAAGTGACTCGCTGCAAAACGAATATGCTGAGAGCATAGCATATGACGCATGGCATGTCGGTATTATCAGACGAGATAATATTATCGGACAAGATTTTGAGGATATACTACATGAAGGCGATTCGCGTAAATCGCGACAGAAACGGATCGTGATTCTGGGAGGCGAGGAGGAAAAGGGAAAACTGGTCTGATAATGCGTAGTAGCAGACATGCGTTCCCAGCACCTTCCCAGCTTGACGAAAGGACTCCGCCCGCATATGGCGTCAATCGACCGCACCGCCTATCCCCGCTACCGCCGAACGCCCACCCGTACCGATTTGGAGCACCACTACACCCTCCGTGATGACGAGCGCAGCTGGCTGCAGGCGGTTGTGCGAAGCGACTCGGGCATGCTCTGCTGCGCGCTGCTCCTCAAAGCCGTACAGCACCTCGGCTACTTCCCACCACTGACCAGTGTTCCCGAGACCATCCTCCACCACCTCCGGATCGCCCTGGCCCTCCCGACAACCATCACCGCCTTTGGCGTCTCCACGCGCACGGTCGCGACGTACCAGCAACGTATCCGTGTCCGGCTCAATCTCATAACCACGGCCGCACGATTCGCCATCAGGCTGCTGCGGCCATGCTCCGTGCGTCCGAGACCCATGACACGCCAACCGACCTGATTAATATCGCGCTCGAAGTGCTCAAGCAGCACCATGCAGAGTTGCCAGCGTTTAGTACCCTCGACCGGCTGGCACGCCGCATTCGGTCACTTGCCAACGCCCGAATTGCCGCCCTGCTGCACGGTCGCCTCACTGCCACTGATCAGGCTCGGCTCCTGGCCCTCCTGGAATCGACTCCTGGACATCCCCGAACCCACTATAACGACCTCAAGCGGATCGCCCGACGCCCGTCGCATCACCACTTCGCCGAGCTCCTCGATCACCTCGCCTGGCTGGAGAGTCTGGGGACATTGGCCCCGGTCCTGGTCGACATCACGCCCCGCAAAATTCAGCACCTCGCGGCCGAAGCCAAGGCGCTCGATGCGTCCGAAGTGGCGGCACTGACCCTGCCCCGCAAGCTGCTCCTGATCGTCTGTCACATCCACCATGCCCAAGCCACGACGCGGGATGCCTTGGTCGAGATGTTCATCAAGCGGATGGCCACCTTCCAGAAGGTCGCACGCGCTGAGCTCGAGCAGATCCAGCGGAGCCATCAGCTGGAGACTGAGCGGATGTTGGGTACCTTGCGCGCACTGCTCGACGTGCTGGAGGACGAGGTTTCGGCAGCAGAGCTTGCCAACCGGCTGACGGCTGCGCTTGCACCCGCTGGTGGCCGAGCACACGTGCGAGCCCGTTGTGAGGTTCTCGCCGCCGCTGCCAGCAATAACCACCTCCCACTCGTCTGGCATGCCTATCGGAGTCACCGCAGCCTGTGGTTTCGCATGCTGGAGGCGCTCACGTTCACCGCGACCAACCAAGATACCACCCTTATTGCTGCGCTCGCCTTTCTCCAAGCGAACCGGCAGCGTACGGCGCGGCTGCTCCCGGTCACCCTCGACCTGGCCTTCGCCCCAGAACAATGGCAACGCATCGTTGTAACTCGGCAGGACGGCGAACAATGGTTGATCCGGCAGCACCTGGAGGCGAGTATCTTTACCTGTTTGGCTGCTGAACTCAAGTCTGGCGATGTCGCCGTGACAGGCTCACACGCCTACACCGACTACCGTGACCAACTCATCCCCTGGGTTCCCGATGCACCCGAGGTCGTGGCGTACTGCCGTGAGCTCGGCCTGCCCGCCACCGCTACCGCATTTGTCGCCGACCTCAAGGCCCGACTGACTCAGGCATCCGCACGCGTGGACCAACGCTTCCCCGACGATCACCAGTTGGCGATCACTGCGGCGGGCGAACCAACCCTCAAACGACCACCACGCCAGGAGCCGTCAGCGACCGCTCGTGCCTTGGAGCGAACCCTGCTGGAACGGATGACCGAGCGGCATCTGATCGACATCCTTGCCAATGCCGTTCGCTACACCAACTGCAGTCGTCACTTCGAGCCGCCGGCCGGAACCGAGCCGCGTAGCCAAGATCCCCACACCGACTACATTCACCTGCTCTTTACCTATGGCACAACCCTGGGACCTGCCCAGGCCGCGCGTCACCTTCGTGGTGCCATCAGTGCGCATACCTTATCCTACCTCAATCGTCGCCACATCACCAGCGCCAAACTCAACGCGGCACAGGTTGACCTGATCAATGTCTATCATGACCTCACCTTGCCGCGGCTGTGGGGCGATGGAACGCGGGCAGCAGCTGACGGAACGGCGCTGGAGTTATTGGAGAATAACCCGCTGGCCGAGTACCACTTTCGCTACCAGATGCGCGGTGGCATCGCGTATCATCATGTGGCAGACACCTATATCGCGATCTTCAGCCACTTCATCCCGTGCGGCGTATGGGAGGCGGTCTACATTATCGAGGGCCTGCTCCAGAATCGGTCTGATATCCAGCCACGAACCGTCCACGCTGATACTCAGGGCCAATCGACGCCAGTCTTTGCGCTCGCCCACTTACTCGGGATTGAGCTGTTACCGCGGATTCGCAACTGGCAGGATCTGGTCTTCTTCAAAGCGGACCCGGATGTGATCTATCAGCACATCGAGCCGCTGTTCGGCGAGCGCAGTCAGGCGATCGACTGGGATGTGATTGAGCGACATTGGCCGGATCTGCTACAGGTCGTGCTCGCGATACGAGCGGGGAAAATCACCTCAGCGACCATCTTGCGCAAACTCGGCAACGAGAGCCGCAAGAACCGACTCTACCAGGTGTTTCGCGAGCTTGGGCGGGTCATTCGCACGATCTTCCTCCTGCGTTACGTCATTGATCCGCCAATGCGGGCACAAATCACCGCCAGTACGAACAAGGTCGAAGCGTACAACGGGTTCAGTTCCTGGCTGTCCTTTGGCAGCGAAGGACTGCTGAAAGATCTGGATCCGGAAGAGGCTGAGAAGTTGGTGAAGTATCGCGATGTGCTGGCGAATGCGGTGATTATGCAGACAACGATTGACATGACTGTGGTGCTCAAGCACCTGATCGACGAGGGCTATCCGGTTCATCCGGAGGATGTCGCCGCCTTGAGTCCGTACCTCACCAACCATATCAAGCGGTTCGGCGAGTATGTGCTGTCGGATACCGAACTGCCAGCGCTCGACGCGATTCGTGGCTGGCAGTTCCCAACAACCACCCCAACTGGTGGGAACACCTCGG
>JANLSE010000323.1:0-1989 GCA_031362265.1 Roseiflexaceae bacterium | reverse complement strand
CCCGTATCGCCATCGTGGCGGAGAGCGAACAGCCAACGCCTCCCTGTGGGCCATGTCGGCAATTGATGTGGGAGTATGCCGGCGATCTCGAAGTGATCCTGGGCGATCTCAAGAAGCAGACTGCCCGCTTTCGGCTAAGTGAACTATTCCCGCATCCGTTCGAGACTGTGACCTTTCGGGGCCAGACTTAGCGTCACGATCTGGGCATCGACCCCGGAGGGGTCACAGACATTAGCCGGTGGTTGAGCGAAGCGATACCACCGGTTGGCGTTCCAAAGTTACTGGCATCCCGGAGGGATGCCAGAGAGAATCTGTCGTTCAATTGAGTTGTTGATTGAGTGTGGCGAAACCTGCTGGCATCCCTACGGGATGCGGGATTTTCTGTGCGGGGATCCGGTGGTGTCGGCCTGCGGCCTCAACCACCTGCTATTATGCTGCTATCCCTCCGGGGTAAGGCGGCGTTAGAAAATAAGTGCTCCAAGTATGATAGTATCTTGCCGATACCAAGGCAATGAATAATGTGATGGCAATTCAACAACGCTTTGAACAACTGGAGCCGTTCCTTGATGAACGCTCACGGCGTGTTTTCGCCGCCGCAGAAGCCAATTGTATGGGTTATGGCGGCGTATCGATGCTCGCAACTATTACCGGTTTGGCTCGTTCCACCATTCGGCGCGGGCAGTTGGAACTTGCTTCAGGAACGTTGATTCCTGGGCGAATTCGGTGCGTGGGTGGCGGACGTAAAAAGGCAACTGTCATTGATGCGGCGCTCAAAACCGACTTGGAAATGTTAGTTGAACCCCTGTCACGCGGTGATCCCATGTCGCCACTGCGTTGGACGTGCAAGAGTGTGCGCTCCTTGTCTGATGCGCTGAAGAAGAAGGGACATGATGCCAGCCCTTGGCTGGTCTGGAATCTTCTGCGCGGAATGAACTATAGTCTGCAAAGCAATCGAAAAACGCTGGAGGGAAATCAGCATCCGGATCGCAACGCGCAATTCGAGCATATTAATGGGCGTGTCTTGGCGGCGATGAAATCAGGCCAGCCTGTCATCTCGGTGGACACCAAGAAGAAAGAACTGGTCGGCAACTATAAGAATGCCGGGCGAGAATGGCACCGCAAAGGCGATGCGCCGCTCGTACAAGGCCATGATTTTCCCAAACCAGAAGTGCCGCGTGCCTACCCCTACGGCATTTACGATCTGACCCATAACCGCGGGCACGTGGTGGTGGGCACAGATCATGATACAGGCCAGTTCGCGGTGGCGTCGATCCAAGGTTGGTGGCGCAAAGCGGGGCATCGATTATACCCTCGGGCACAATGCCTGCTGATCACGGCTGATGGTGGAGGAAGCAATGGCTACAGGTTGCGTCTCTGGAAAGTGGAGTTGCAGAGATTGGCCGATACGATTGGCATCCCAGTCTCCGTGTGTCATTTTCCACCTGGCACGAGCAAGTGGAACAAAGTGGAGCATCGACTGTTCTCGTTCATCAGCACCAATTGGAGAGGCGAGCCGCTTGCAGACTACGAAACCATAGTTCGCCTCATCGCCAACACAACAACCTCGGCCGGACTTCGAGTGACCTGTACATTGGACCATCGGAAGTATGAGATAGGTAGGAAGGTCGCCAATGCCGAGATGGCAAGCCTTCGGATTAAGAGGGACGCATTTCACGGAGAATGGAATTATACTGTCATTCCACGAAAGCAGTCGAAATGAAGCGTTTATTTTCTAACGCCGCCTTAGCTCACCAGACCGGTCGAGCATGGCCACGTGATGAATGTGACGTGACCAGCCAGGCACTGCCAGCCGCACGTTCGCCAGGCGTGGAGATTCAGGCGGAAGGATTTCAGTGTAGTCGCCGTCGCCAGTGCGATAGAAACGAAACTCCACTGCGCCGCGGGGATCAGAAACACTCCCCATGATCGCGTGCGCACCGGCGTCGCTGGTGCAGACGGCTTCCAAATACAACACACGGTTTTGTGGCG
>JANLSE010000314.1:0-5386 GCA_031362265.1 Roseiflexaceae bacterium | reverse complement strand
CGAAGCGTCATCGTCGTAATACCGCCAGATTGGATGCGCAACGTGCCGCGCATGACATCGCATTACCGCGCAAGGCTCGTGATCGATGCGTGCATACTGGCGCAGTGCTGACAGCCCTTCCAGCGCGTGCCCCAGCGGATGGCTGCCGCGGCCTGGTGCTGGGAGATCGGCGCGCCACAACGTGGGCAGGTATGGTCGAGTGCAAGCATTTCGGATGCGCCGCTGCTCACTGGGAAGCCCAGCACTGCGCTTTGATCATCCGCATCGAGCAGCGCGGTATGCGCCGCATCCCGATCGCGCTGCGTTACTGGCTGCGCGGTATGCGCCGTACTCATGCGATGGAGCAAGACCGAGACCGCATAGGCCAGACCGGCGAGTGGCAGCGCGGTGATCAATGCCAGAATGGCTGGCAGCAGGGCAAATGGCGCACCGCTATAGGCGTTCGGCACCTTGGCCGCATAATGCGTTAAGGCGTTAAAGGTGACCGCGGTAACGACCGCAGCCAGCGCAACGCGCCGCGCATAGGCGCGCAGCTCGGCGGTATGCAGCGCTAACACATTCACCCCGAGATAGAGCAATTCGAACCCGATGGCTGCCGAGGCAGCTGCCAGCGCGCCGCTCTCGGGCTCCAAATACACATACACGCCATAGGCACTTGGGGCGGCCAAGAGCGGGACGGCGAGCGTCGCCAGTATGGTTCGTTTCCATAGTGTTGTTGGATGCGCCATGATTCCTCCCGAGCAAGCACAATCGACGAGTATAGAAATACCACATGACGATAGGGTTTGTCTCTATGTGTTTCACCTATCTTTTTGACCAATCGTGACTTCCCCATACCGTCGCGGACTGTAGCCGTCAAGCCTTTTCACCACTTCTGAGGGTGGTAACGTCGCTAAGAGAAACGCAATATGAGCGGCCTCCGTAGTGGTAACGGGAACCGGTAACAACCCTGAAACACCCTGCTCTACTGCGGTAACAGCGTCGTTCCCGACGTTACCAAAAACCTCGGCTGTTTCAGCATCTTCGTTACCAGCTGAACTGATAGAAACCTTTGACAGATTGAATACCCAGGCACGCTGTGGATCGCTCGGTCGGTTGGCGAGCGCAGGTACCTCCTGGGTATCGAGTGGCAGCGCATAGCCCTCATACTGGAGCATTGCGCGATGGCCGCGCGCCAGGTCGACGCGGATGTAGTTCTCGGCGGCATCGCCCTCTCCGCTTAGCCCGAGCGACTTGACCCGATCCGATTGGCTGAGCACCACCAGCCGCACCTGCAGGCTGCGCCCCAGCCGCCCAACCAGCTTGAAGAGGGTCGCGGCAGGTTTGCCAACCTCCGACACCAGCACCGGGAAGTCGTCACAGACAATGGTGAGCGGCTCGCCCACTGGCTGGCGATGCTTGCCCGCAACCAATCTACGGCGCACCTCAGCACCCAGCGACTCGCAGGCCAGCGCCAGCGCCGCGTCAGGCCCCGCGCATTCACCAGTTGGTGAGTATCGAGCGGATGTGCCGCTGGCTGTGGATGCTCCACTGGCGCTGGCGCATCTACCGATGGCATGTGTCGCCGAATCAGCCGCTGGATGCGCTTGCGCTCGGCAATCGCGATCAGGGCGGCTCCGCCGAGTAATGTAAGTATCTGTGCTAGCTGAAAATCCATGAAATACTCACTTGTACTCGCGATCATCCATGACCTAGCCGAGACTGAAAGCTATCCATCGTATTGCTGAACCCGCTATGACGTGGTACCATGATCTTGAGTGGGAGGATGAAGATAATGCAGCATTCGATATTAATCACGCGCGATCCTGAATTACTTGGTGGTACACCGGTGTTTGCTGGTACTCGGGTGCCCGTGCAGACGTTATTGGACTATCTTGAGCAAGGTCAATCGCTTTACGAATTTCTCGATGATTTTCCCAGTGTCTCACGTGAGCGTGCGATCGCTTTGCTCGAAGAACTCCGTGAGCTATTAATGGCGCACGCAGCATGAGGGTGCTTCTTGATGAGTGCCTGCCTCGCAAGCTGAAGCAGGAATGTATTGGACATGTCGCGGTTACTGTTCCTGAGAATGGTTGGGCGGGCACAAAGAATGGTGCGCTCCTTCGTCTTGCCGAACAATCGTTTGATGTCTTTGTCACTGCAGACCAGAATGTTCAATATCAACAGAATCTCCGCTCAACAGTTCTGGGTATTGTGGTGCTTATTGCACCAAACAATCGTCTTGAAACACTCCTGCCACTGATTCCTAAGCTCCTCGCTGCACTCTCAATCATTCAGGCTGGCGATGTAGTCCAAATTGAACTGTAGTCTAGCTAGTGATTCCTCAAACTGAGGACTATCGGTGTTCTTCTCCTGCTGCAACAGGAGGCTTCTCCAATCTTGCGCCTTTGCGTTGAAATCCATCCCGTCACGTGGGTACTATTCCGCAGTTCCGCAGTTCTGCAGTTCTGCGGTTCTGTCGCTCACCTCCACAGCTCCCGTAGCCCGGCGATACTGCGCGTGACGATCTGCTCGGGGGCGAAGGTCAGGATGAGGGCCAGGATGCAGGCGACCATCCAGAGCGCATCGCTGCCGTGCGCCAAGGTGAATCCAGCACCGAGTGGAATTGGGCGGTCGGCGAGGGCGACACTCAGGCCGTAGACGGTGCTGGCGACATCGATTAGGGAGATCGCCCAGAACAGCCAGGATCGCCAGCCACTGCTGCCATTCGGCCAGAAGCGTACCTCGATCAGGCTGACACTGAGCGGGATGAGCCATGAGATCAGTGCGGCACTCGGCAATGCCCATGGCCAGTCGATGGTGGCAACGACGGGGAGGCCAACAGCGGCAAGCGCGGTGAGGGTGAAGAAGCCACCCAGCATCCAGCCACCCAAGCCGAAACAAGCCGCTCCCGCATAGGCCAGGGTATCGACCAGCTGCGATTGTGCACGGCGCGATCGGGTCGCTGCCGATGGCGCTGGCTGTGCTGTGCGCGGCTCACCAGCTCCGGCTGGCTGGGCCACCTGCTGCGATTGGGCGAGCAGTGCCGCCAGCAGGGCTGCATCGATAACGGGTGCAGCTGAGGCTTCAGGCTTCGTGGCCTGGCTCATGGCTGGCCTCCTGCGTAGGATGCGCCACGAATGGAAAAGGAAAAACCCTGCCACAGCGTGCACTGAGACACACAAGATGCAATTGGTGAAGGGCCAGCAAGTGCTACCACTCTTCCAAATCTCTGTGCCTCTGAGTTCTCTGTGGTAAGAAACAGCCTATTCCTCGTGCGAGGCATTCTGGGCCTGCGCCAGGATGGAACGGGTAGAGCCGCAGGGGTGGCGCATAGCGACTGAACCTCCTGCCGGAGGACGCGCGGCGCGCACAGGGATAGATCCGCGAGAGACACGGCGACCTCCGGTGCTTGGCCCGCAACGAAACAACCAAAGGCGGACACGAACACGGCACCCCAGTGCAAGATGCAGGGTGCCGCCGGAGGAGACCGCATGGTGTGGTACCATAGGACTCAGCCGCGCACCTGTGACCGCAGGTGTGGGGTTAGCGACCGTGTGGGGAGAACCAATCCCTACGCGGTCGTGTTGTTTCTGTCATGCATAGTATCCGAAATATTGTGTACTGTCAAGTACGATCTCGGTATTTTTTAGGGATATTCTCGAAACTACGTGAAGCCATGTATTCGTCAATAGCGGCGCGGGTTGTGACCCATTGCGATCCAAGCCTACGCGCACGGAGTCGACCACGGCGGATGTAGCTATGCAGTGAATCACGGGTAAGCCCTGCATAATCAGCTGCTTCTATGAGTGAAATCAACTCCCCAATTCTCAGTGGGTCAGAGTGTTCGGTATCAGGCGTTGACATGCGGTAACTCGTGCTTTGCTATGGCAATGTGCGTAAGGTCATGGTACAGGGTGTGGGCGGGGGTGTCAATGATGGATTGGGATACTCAAGATAGGGAAATGAGTAGTGCAAGAATCGAGTCTTATTAAAGGAAAAGCCGGTTTCCTTTAATAACGGAAATCTTATTAAAGATCGCTAGAATAAGGAAGATACGCTAACAGTTATTCGAACCTCCAGATTCGAAACGATGTGACAATGCTTGCCGAACATGGCATAATACTGGTGCAGATACGTGGCTTGAGATTCATGATCAGCATGGTATGATTACGATTGCGCTGACTACGGATACATTTTGTTCGTAGGATGTCTCTGTGTATTCCATGCGGTAACAATGAGGGTACAGTGGCACATGCGAATGGGCCTGAGCGGGTAGCCATCCACAATTGGAAAACGAACTCCGTTCGCTTAACGGTGTTCCCAGCAGAGATGCCTACCACATTAGCTGGTTCGTGGTCTGCGCTTGTTGGTCAGGAGCCGGATCAGCAACAGGCTCGCCCGCGTGCGCGTGAAATCATTGAACTGGGAATGTTTGAGCGTGGCGAGTTGCAGTTCTCTACTGACCCTAATCGCATTGATTGGCGCTATGGCATAAGTTCACGTCAAGATGAAGACATTCAACCACCAACTATCTGAATATCAAGAAGCTGGGCGCCTCATTGTTCGTATTCAACATGCTCTGCAAGCTGATGAAGCAGCCCTAGCTATTCAGCTTGCAACCGAAGGTGCTGCCAAATATCCACAGAACGCCATGTTGCGAGCGTATGCTGTTGTGCTTGCACCTCCCAAGATTCGGCGCCTCCCTGCTACAGCTTCAGATACGCTGAAATTGTCCCAGGAGTGGCTGGCGCAGAATGCCGAGGTGTACTCTGGCCAATGGGTTGCGGTTCGCGATGGCATGTTTGTTGCTGCCGAGCCAAAGCTTGCGGCCTTATTGGCGGTTGTTGGTGATGAGTCGATGCGTGCTCGTACACTGATCGCCAAAGTTGTGTAATGCCTGGTAGTTACCCATTTCATCTGCTGCCCACCAATTTTGTCACTGGTTGGTGCGTTAATTGACGAGCATTCACTGGCGGATAGTGGGAAAATAGCAACCCGCTGGGGAACCATTGATGGTGCTTATCATCGAGTTGAAATCACATTGCCCGCAGCTCGTGGCGAATCACTCTTATCGCACATGCCCAGCCAACCATCCCTCCATCCGGAAACAAAGGGAAGCCAAAACTAAGTCGTTAGCTTTGGCTTCCCTTTGTTTCCAGCACCATCCAGCGCGGTATCAATCTACGATTCTGCCATCATCATCGCGCATGCGTTGGCTACCAAACGCCCCACCATGCACCTTGCATGTCTGCAAGGTCGCTGCGTTCGCATAGTACCGCATCCTGATGGGCCATATCGGCGCTGCCGAGGTACGCGAAAGTCGGGCCGAATAGGAACAAATTCGGCAGTATTGCCAAGGCAAGCTGTATTCAATAACGCATGCTCCCGAGATATGCGCTGGCCG
>JANLSE010000301.1:0-2293 GCA_031362265.1 Roseiflexaceae bacterium | reverse complement strand
GAGAGTACATGTGGCATATGCGGTGCCAGTTGGCTGCCGGTTGCAGAAGGGCCGCTCCCAACGATATCAAGCTGATGATAACTGCGCCGCCCAAGTGTGGTAACCTGGCTCAGTGCTAAGGCACCATGCGATTTAACTGCTGAAGCCGCAGCGCGTAAGCCTGGTTCAACATCCGCCTGCCACAAATTAACATGGTTCGCTGAAATGGGCATAAGTGAAGAAGCCGCAGCTGAACCAAACATCATCACAACGCCACAACCACCAGCAGCTTTAGCGGCATGGTATGCGATCAAGCGCTCGCTTGGGACCCCACCCACCGCCATGTTTGTGCCATGACTTGTCGAAACGATTCGATTGCGTGTTTCGGTATGGCCAAGGCGAAATGGGCTAAACAGGTGTGGGAAGTTTGGGTGTGTCATTCGGTTCTATTCCTCAAACCCATTATCGCGGATCACCCCACGATAGAAGCGCGCACTGTCCTTGAGGATCCGGCGCTGGCTGGTGTAATCCACATACACAATCCCGAAGCGTTTGGTATAGCCTAATGCCCATTCGAAATTATCCATCAACGACCAGACAAAGTAGCCATCGAGCTTTACCGCTTCGTCGATCGCATGTTGACATGCCGCCAAATGGCCGCGTAGATAGCGTGTGCGCCCTTCGTCGTGAACCTCACCGGTGGCACTGAGCACATCCGGGTAGGCTGCACCATTCTCGGTAATATACATATGCTTAGGATTGTAATCGTGCTGGAGTCGCACCAGTAGCACACGTAGTGCATCTGGGTAAACCTCCCAATCCATATCGGTATATTCGCCTTCAGGGCGGCACGAACCATAGCCGAACGGACTATTCGGATCATGCTTGATCACTGCCCGATTGTAATAGTTGACACCGAGGAAATCGATTGGCACAGCGATTGTTTCCATGTCGCCGGGTTGGATCTGTGGTAGCGCACCCATCCGCTCATACAGGGCAACCATATCTGCGGGGTAGCTTGCGCGAGAAATTGAGGGTTATCCCAACCTCGGCGTTAGGGCTATTGGCGCGTATCAGCGGAACTGCAAGACCATGCGATAGTAGAATATGATGTGCGGCATCCAATGCTCGGCCATCCTTCATGCCTGGCGCATGTTCACCGATCCAGTAACTAAGGATAGATGCGCACCAGGGCTCATTATGGGTGATCCAGTGCTTCACCCGATCACCTAAACGTTGCGAAACAATATCAGCATAGTTGGCGAACGCCTCTGCGGTCGCACGATTTGGCCATCCGCCTGTATCCTGAAGCGCCTGCGGCAGATCCCAATGATACAATGTAACATGGGGTTCGATCCCCGCTGCAAGTAACCCATCGACCAAGCGATCATAGAAATCGAGACCAGCCGAATTGACAGCGCCAGTTCCAGTAGGCAGGATGCGTGGCCATGCGATCGATAGCCGGTAGGCGCGTAACCCAAGATCGCGCATGAGGGCAATATCCTCGCGCCAACGCCGATAATGATCGACCGCTGGCTCGCCCGTGTCGCCGTTTCGTACCCGCCCTGGCGTGGCGCAAAAGCGATCCCAAATCGACTCACCACGGCCATCAGCAGTTGTTGCCCCTTCGATCTGGAATGCAGCAGTAGCGGACCCCCAGAGGAAATGTTTGGGAAACGTGATCTGTGTCATGATTGTTCATCTGCTCCAATGCTTCAATGCTTATAGGAGCCCATAATGCTCATCGATCTCGCGTTGGTAGGTATCGACGCTACCAGAAAGCACTTCGTCCTGAGTGACGCTTCTGCCGATCGCCGAGGATTCGAGCATGGCAAATGCACAGGCCAAATCCCGCAATCCTTCCATGCCGCTGGTCTCGGGGTCGGTTCGGTTCTGGATAGCACGTAGCCAATCGAGATTCTGCATGGCACATGGGTCATCAAGGCCAAGTGGGTAGAACTGCTCACGCTCGGCAGCTGTGATGCCTTGGTTGAATGTTTCGAGCAGCGGGAGTTTTTCGCCGTCAGCGCTAATGATCTGGCCGCCACGGATCGCGCCTTTTGAGCCAAGTACTGCTGGGCCGCCTTCCATTCGGAAGTCGTCCTCGCCAAGCGCCCAGCTCCACCAGAGTTGCCCGATTGCGCCACGCACAAATTGTAGTGTCGCCATGTAGGTGTCATCGACATTCGCGCTTACTTCCTCAGTAATCGCTCCACTGGCATTGCGTAGGTAACGTGTTGGGTTGAATGTTCGTGCGCTGGCACTGACTGCGGCAATTTCACCAACCACATAGCGTTGCCAGTGCATCTGGTGG
>JANLSE010000268.1:0-4731 GCA_031362265.1 Roseiflexaceae bacterium | reverse complement strand
GGGCCAGGAGAAGTACGACACGTTCTTCGCTTCGGTCAGGGATCTGCATGTGCGCGCCAAGGACGCGCAAGGGGACGACCCGTTGCGCAAGATGGTCGGGAGCGCTGGTATATTCCCGAATTCTTACCAACCGAGGGCCAGGGAGTATTGTTCCTTGATGAAATTAATCTCGCGCCGCCAACCATGCAGGGCATGGCGCAACAACTGGTATTGGATCGGCGTGTGGGGAGCTATGTTGTGCCCGAAGGTTGGTATATCTGGGCGGCAGGTAATCGAACCGAAGATTCAGCGTCGGTATTCGAGATGCCTGCACCTGTCGCAAACCGATTTTTGCATGTGGATGTTGCGCCTGATCTGGCCAGCTTCAAACAATATGCGCTCCAGAGCGGTATCCACGAGGAGATCATTGCGTTCCTCTCGTTTCGCCCTAATCTGCTTCACCATTTTGATATCGACCAACCCGCTTGGCCATCGCCGCGATCGTGGGCCATGGCAAGTGTGCTTCATCGGCTTGGGCAGCATATTCGCCCAGCAGTTGGCCCAGGAGCAGCAGCAGAGTTCCACGCATACCTAGCCGCCTACCAGAACCTTCCCGATCTCGATGCTATTCTCCAGGGCGAAGGTGATACAATCGCATTTCCAAGCGAGCCTTCGGTACGCTATGCTACAACCGTTGGCCTTGCCTTACGGGCGAAAGGCGTTGTTGAGGGGTTCAATGCCTTCAAGTGGCTTACACGTACTTCCGGGCCAGAATGGGTGCAACTATGTGCCGGCGATCTATTCGAAGCATTACGCAGCAATGGCCATATGCGTGAATTGCGCCGTATGATTGCTGCCGATTCAGAACTACAGGCGTGGCTTGCTGATCATGAACGCCTGCTGGAGCTATAACGTATGTTGACTCCTGAGATCGCCGAATCGATTAGCGCTGCACTTATGCGGATCTGTGCGCGAAATAGTTTCTTTGGCTCGCTGGTGCTACAAGCACGCCTGCGGCCTTCAACCCAAATACCCACTGCCGCAACCGATGGCCGTGATATCTTCATCAATAATAGCTTTTTTGAAGGGCTAACGCCTGCTGAGCGTGAGGCCGTGCTCCTACACGAGGTTCTACACGCTGCGCTGCGCCATGTCCCACGCCGTAGTGGCCGTGATCCAAAGCTCTGGAATATCGCCGCCGACATTGTCATCAATGGGATGTTGGCAAAAGAAGGGTATCAGCTTCCCGAAGGTGGCCTACGCGATACAGGCCGCGAGCATCTTAGTACAGAAGAGGTGTACGAACTGCTCTTGCGCGATGGTCAACAACAACCAACGAGTACCTGGGCCGATTTACTCGAACAGCCACCAAGTGACACTGGCGCTCCTAGCGATTCGCAACAGAATAGCCCAAATGATGGCAGCAGCGAAAGCCAATCCAGCAGCGCTGATTCCTGGGAACAGGCGCTTGAGCAGGCACGCCTAGTGGCACAATCCTCTACCTATGGCTCAATCCCAGCTGGCATGCAACGCGAAATGAGCATGGTATCAGGGGAACAACTCGATTGGCGTAGCCTGCTCTGGCGCTATATGGTACGTTCAGCGGTGGATTTCCAAGGCTTTGATCGGCGCTTCATTGGCCAACGGCTCTACCTCGATGCACTGGAAATTGAAACGATCCGGGTTGCAATAGCAGTTGATACCAGCGGCTCAATTGATCATGGCGATTTGCAACAGTTCCTTGGCGAGGTTCGAGCTGTGTTACGTGCCTACCCACACCTGGCATGTACACTCTATTATGCCGATACTGCACTCCATGGGCCACACCGCCTCAGTGCGCGTGGCCCAATCCCAGCACCTATTGGTGGAGGTGGCACCGATTTCCGGCCATTTTTTGAACGCATTGGGCGCCACGGCAGCCGCGAGCGTGCCGATGTCGCAATCTATCTTACCGATGGCTGGGGCAGCTTCCCCACAAAAACACCTACTCGTCCAGTATTATGGGTTGTTACACCAGGTGGGGCCGATGCGCGTAGTTTCCCGTTTGGCCAGGTTGTGCGCCTGATTCAGAGTGGACACCCAAGAGGGCAACCCGTGGCCGGCTGGGCGATGAAACGCTAGTGGCACTATCCCTTAATCGGTTACTCGCGCAGCCGGGTGCCGCAGCCAGACTGCATGTGCAGTCAACTCGGCGATACCTGGTCGTGAAAACACCACATCAAAGGCCTCGCCCACACCGCTACGTTTATCATTTGTATCCCAGCCATAGATAATAAAATGTTGTGGATCAACCAATACCGCTTTGAAGCTATTGATCGTAAAGGCTGCCTCGCCTTCTACAATCCAGGCAGTAAAGGTATTGCGGCTATTCGCTGGCTCACCCTCCCAGCGCGTGGCGATCCGCAGATAGCGCTCATTCTGCTGGATCTCCCAGTGGTGTGCTGGCATATCGTAGCCTTGGGTTTCACCAATCCAAATACCATCAAAACGCACTCCTGTGGTGGCCATGGCTATGCCTCTCTTCCAACTGCGAGTATAATGTCATTATGCCATATCCACATATCTACATTGGCACAACGCCCGATACGATTGATCGCCGCCGCGCAATGCGTACATTGGCACTCGATCTACGCGTACGTCTGCGCTCACAACGCGATCCAGCACCCGTTGTGGCCCTGCTCCATTTCCCAATTGAAGGTGCAGGCATTGCCGATCTACTGATTGTGCGCCCAAATGCCTTAGTTCTTGCAGCACTACGCACATATGATGGCCCACTCGACATCAGCCACCATATGTGGCGTGATGCCCATGGGCAACTCATCCGCGAAGCCGATGGGCAAACTCCACTCGCTGAGGTTGGGCTGCAACGTGATACCCTACGCGCGCGCTTACTCGAATCGCTGCCTACCGACAGCCTGACTGCACGCGCTGCTCAACGCCTGATTGCGGCTGTTGTCTGTATGCCAATCTTACATGCAGAAAGTCGGGTTGCACTTGATATCGAGGATCATCGTGCGCAACGCAAGGTATTGGGGCTGGATGAACTGCCTGGCCTTGCAATAATGGCTGCTGGCGCTGCACGCATGACAGAGCTGGATATTCAAATGCTGATTGAGCGACTCGGCGTGCAGCTCTGGCACGATGGCACACGGCTATTGTTTGAACTCGCAACAGCGCGGCATCAGCTTCAGATTCTGAATGCAGATCAGGCAATTCGCACAACCCTCCCACTCATTGAGGGTGAGAATATTATAGGCCGCCGCCGCACTGCGCGCCCACACGAACATCGCCTGACGATCAGTGGTGATGATCTCGTATCAAGCGACCATGCCCTATTGAATTGCCACGAGGATGGTCGCGTTACCCTGCGCGATACCAGCAAAAACGGCACATGGGTTACCCTGCCTGGTGGCCCGGAGACCTTCGTTCATGCAACTGAGCGTCAGTTGATTCCAGGAACCATACTGAGGCTAGGCGATACACGCATGGAACTCATCCTTAATCCTTCGTAACCAAGGGCAGCGCTATTTGATAATCATTCAGCGCCATGCTCAGGGTACGAATCCGAATGGTTGCGGAAGCTGAAGTCGTATCATCGCCGAGGAAGATAAAATTCGGCGTTGTGTACACCAACCCGAACGAGCTGTAATCGCGCAACACACCACTCAACACAATTGTACCGTCAGCACTCAGGGTATAGCTATTTCCATGAATATTCAATGTATAATTGCGCTCAATACTCGTATCAAGATTAACCCCTTCGGCCTGCGTAAAGATCGGCCCATCGCCCAGCCCGCCGCCGGCCTGCGCCCAAATACGGTTGGGCCAGAAACCCAACTCAATGCCATGCAGATCGGAGGCGAGTGCAATGATCGAGAACCCAGCCCGATCATCGATTGCGTCACCATTCTTATCACTGCCAGCATGCTCCTCTGTGGTAAGCTGCAGTGTAGAACGAATACTGAAACCACGTGTACGATCCAGCGTAGGAACGAGGCTCACTTGTGGTGTATAGCCGCCCTGAAAGGCATTCACAGAGCTACTTAAGGTTGTTACACCAGCAGCAAACGACTGTGTTAGCCCTATCCCTATACTCTGGTAGATCATCCCTTGTGTGTCAGGCAATCCACCCAACGAACCATCGTAGAGGATAATATCAGCGGCGGCATGGGTTGCGGCAGGGGTACCTGCGGACGCTACCAGAAACAAACTACCCAGCAGGATACGTAACCAACGGTGTGATTGAATCATCGTGCAATACGCGGTCATATGAAACCCTCCCCAGTCATTTGGTTGTGTTCACCACCTGGCTCAGTACCAAACTCTACGTAGCGTCGTTTCGTTTTTCCACAGTAGATAAAATCGATGTACTGACGCTCACTTTCCTTCTCAATCCCAGCGATACCCCGTATATCAAGATCATCAACCAGTCCTCGCATGAAGGATTTCTCAAGGTTTGGCTGTTCAAGAAGTGCCCGATACTCATCTGCCATCTCTATCAAATTACGTATGACTTGCTCTGGAATACCAGCACTTGTTAATCGCACTTGTATGGTGTGCTGCTCGTCACGTAATTCAACAAGCAATTGCTTTGTTGTGCTCCGTTTCTGTTCATAGTATTCGCGCTCATCAGCATCGCGCTCATCATCAGAGAGTGCGTTCAACCGATCAAGAGTTCTAGCCAGCAACACCTTGTTCTCTTCGATACGACGCTGAATACTCTCTAAGTCGGTGTATTGGGCAGCATTGGCC
>JANLSE010000250.1:0-2912 GCA_031362265.1 Roseiflexaceae bacterium | reverse complement strand
GCGCAAAGCCTTTCGCTATCGCCTGTATCCGAGTCGCCCACAAGCCAAGTTGCTTGATGCGATGCTGGAAACATGCCGCTTTTTCTATAACGATTGTTTGGCCGAACGCAAAACGGCCTATCAAGAGCGTGGTGAAACCATCGGCACGTTTGAGCAGTTGCGACAGGTGAAGGAACGCAAGGCAACCAATCCCTCTGCCAAGAACGTGCATAGCCACGTTTTGCAGACCGTGGTGCAAGACCTCGATACGGCGTTTGATGCGTTCTTTCGGCGCGTGAAAGCGGGTGAGAAGCCGGGCTATCCACGCTTTCGAGGTCGCAACCGCTGGCACTCGTTCGGCTTCAAAGAGCTTGGGAACGGGTTCAAAGTGGACGGGCGGCGCGTGAAGTTGTCGGGGATTGGACGGGTCGCTATCCGCTGGCATCGACCTATCGAAGGTCAGATCAAAACGCTGCGTATTAGCAAGAAGGCGGGCAAATGGTATGCGGCGTTTTCCTGTATCGTAGACGACCGCACCCCTTTGGACGCCACCGGCAAGGATATTGGGATCGATGTTGGCCTGTCTGCGCTGATTACTACCTCGGATGGCGAAAAGGTCGCACCCCCGCGCTGGTATCGACAAGCGCAAAAGGCGTTGCGAATCGCACAGCGGCGGGTAGCCCGTCGGAAGAAGGGCAGTAAGAACCGTCGCAAGGCGATTGCCATCCTCCAACGCCAGCACGAGCATGTTGGCAACCAACGCAAAGACTTCCTGAACAAGTTGGCGTGCGACCTCACCACCCGCTACGACCGGATTGCACTGGAAGACCTGCGTATCACAAACATGGTACGCAATCCGCATGTGGCGAAAAGCATCTTGGACGCCGGATGGGGCTACCTGATACAACGAATCACGCACAAGGCTGCAAGCGCCGGTCGTGTTGTCGTCCTCGTAGACCCTCGCTCTACCTCGAAAACCTGTAGCCAGTGTGGACATATCTTCGAGTCACTTTCCTTAGCAGATCGCTGGATTGCTTGCCAATGTGGCCTATCGCTCGATAGAGACCACAACGCCGCAATCAACATTCTCAAACGGGCTGGACGAGTCCGTTGGGCGTCAAGCTCCGCACGAGCGGGGTTTGCCCAAGAAGCCGTCGGTCTTTAGACCGTGCGGAGTGTCACTTCAAATTGGCTTATAATACATCTGCAAACCTGTCAGGTGCGGCCCTCGGAGCCATTGGAGCGCTAATAGCAGCCACAGGCCGCACCTGACAGGTTTTGTTGTGCCGCTTCATGGATCTCAGGCAGGAGTAGCACCCTGAACTATGATGATTTGTTGGCGCTTATGGCGCTGCATGTTGAGACTCTTTACCGCTTTGATACTGCTGGCCGGATGTTAAGTGATAATGAGCCAGACGGTGCTGAGGCGCCACGCTTTTATATGCATCGCACACAGGCTGGCCATACATGGCGCTTTGGCCATACAGTATCTCACACAACGCAGCAGCGCATTAGTGCACTATGTGCCACTGAACCGAATGCAACTGATCTTAGCGTATTGCCCACTCAGTATGATGCTATTCGGGCTGTTTTGGCGGAAGATGCCCTGATCACACGTGAGTACCGCGGCCCAGCCTATTGTTTTGAGCATTCGCCACAGCCAAGTGCAGGTACCATGTTGATTGATTCACACAACCAACAGCTACTGCAGCACTATTTTCCGTACCATACATATTTACCAAACAGTGGGCCAATCGCTGTTGCGATCGCGGATGGTGTCGCAGTGTCGTGTTGTTTCTGCTCACGCCTTGCACCACATGCGGCCCATGCTGGCCTTGAGACTGCGGAGTCATATCGACGCCGTGGTTATGCTGTTGCTGCCGTAGCGACATGGGCAGCCGCAGTATTCGCGATAGGCCGTCAACCATTCTATAGCACCACCTGGGATAATCGCGCCTCGCAAGGCGTTGCACAGCATTTTGGCCTGCGCTTGTTTGGCGAGGATTGGCATATTGCCTGATCGATGTTTAGAGCCGGCGCAAGAGTAACACCCCCAACACCCCCTGATATCCAAGTGCAAGCAAGAATGCAACCCAATCGATTGCACCACCGGCCTGAAGTTGCCAGAGGAGATTAGCTGGCCAGAGTGTTGGTGCGATAATTGCGGCCAGATTCCATGGGTGCGGTAGCAAGATCCCCAGAAATGGAAGTAGCATTGGTATACTAAGCAGCTTTTGTAGTGCTAGGCCCTGAACTTTATTGGCGCCGAATACTGCCAGGAACAGTGCACTCAATGGCGCAATTGGTGCCGCAGCAAAAGTGGCTACCACTAATGCCAATGGCGGTGCGCTAACCAGCCCGGCAATCGCAAGTGCTGCAGCACTACTAAGCATACCAAGTACAAATGGCGTTGCCAAACGATACGCAAGGTAGCCTGCCAGTGGTAATGGCGTGACACGGATTGCCAGTAGGGTCTGCTCATCACGCTGATCGAGCAGCAGGAACCCAACGAGCATGCCACAAATCATTGGCGGCAAGATCAACAGCATGTAACTCGCGAGTAGGAGTGCGGTTGGCATAAGATCGAATCCAAGCGGTATACTTGCTGCGTGTACTGCGCCTGGTAAGATCAAGCGTACCGCAAGCGCTAAGCCAAATGGCACAAATAGCATCACCCGCATAAGCGGATCGCGACTGATCCCCTTGCCATCGGCGGAACTCAGCGACTGCATGATTCGGAATGTGTGCAGCATAGAAACCTCTTTGAGCGCAAGAGCGCATAGCGTAAAGCATTGAAGCCGGGTACCCTTTGGGTGAAGCATTGAAGCGCAGAGCGCAAAACGCAAAGGCGCAAAGGCGCAAAGGCGCAAAGAGCTTGATAGGTTCTTGGTTCTTTGGTAGGCGAACACAAGGTTCGCCCGTACGATGGTTCT
>JANLSE010000247.1:0-2798 GCA_031362265.1 Roseiflexaceae bacterium | reverse complement strand
GAGTTTGGCATCCATGCCCAGATTGAGCATCTCGCCAATCCACGTGTGGAGAAGGAAGAGCACTATTACCATGCTGCCAATACCCGCTTACGCGATTTAGGTTTGCAGCCGCATTTCCTGAGCGAAACCTTGCTTGAATCGGTGATGCGTGTGGTGATGCATTATCGCGAACATATCCGTCCACATCTGATCGCCCCAACCGTTAACTGGCGCCATACGCATAATGCGCCAGTTGCCGAGGAGGTACCGCAATGACGCAAACCTCTGAGACGCCAACAACCGCCCAGGAGCCGCCGATCGCTCCGCTTGCTAGCGCTGCTGCACATGCGAATCTGGCCGATTATCCCGCCGCCTATCGCAACTCAATCGAACATCCCGATGCTTACTGGGCAGAAATTGCTGGTCAGTTGGAATGGTTCCAGCCCTGGCAACAGATATTAGATGATAGCCAAGCACCCTTCTACCAATGGTTTGTCGGCGGTAAGACAAATTTGGTGCTGAATGCACTCGATCGCCATGTCAAAACGTGGCGTAAGAACAAGCTAGCATTGATTTGGGAAGGCGAACCAGGGAATGGCGCTGAAGTGCGAACATTTACCTATTTTCAGTTGCAACGCGAGGTTAATAAGTTTGCGAATGTTCTGAAGGCGCTTGGAATCCAAAAGGGTGAGCGCGTCGCAATCTACATGGGGCGTTGCCCGGAGCAGGCGATCGCAATGTTGGCATGTGCCAAGATCGGAGCGGTGCATACTGTTGTCTATGGTGGCCTTTCAACCGAGGCATTGCGTAGCCGTATTGAGGATGCGCAGGCTAAACTTGTTGTAGTTTCAGATGGAAGTTTCCTAAACAGCAAGACGATCAAGCTTAAAGAGATTGCGGATCAGGCGGTTGAACACTGCCCATCGGTCGAGGTATGTGTGGTTGTGCAACGAACTGGACAGCCGGTAGAGATGCGCACTGGCCGTGATTATTGGTGGCATGAGTTAATGGCCCTGCCGATCGCTTCCACCGTTTGTGAGACGGTTGCGCTTGATGCCGAGGATCCATTCTTTATCATCTATACATCGGGTAGTACTGGCAAGCCCAAGGGAGTTGTACATACTCTGGGTGGCTATATGGTTGATGTGTACGCTTCATTGCGCGATGTGCTGGATTTTAAGGAAGAAGACACACTCTTCTGTACGTCGGACGCAGGCTGGATTGTTGGCCACTCGATTGTGCTGTATGGCCCACTGATGCATGGTATCACCACGGTTATGTATGAGGGTGCACCCGCCTACCCATACCCCGATCGCTGGTGGAGTATTGTTGAGCGCCATGGTGTGACATTGCTCTTTACGGCACCAACAGGGGTGCGTGGGTTAATGCGCTTCGGCGATGCATGGCCCAAGCGACGCGATCTTTCTGGCCTGCGGCTGTTAGCCTGTGCTGGCGAGCCACTTAACCCCGAGGCCTGGCGCTGGTTCAATGAGGTGATTGGCCGCAATGCCTGCCCAATTATCGATAATTGGTGGCAAACCGAAACCTCGCGACCAATGATTTCGGCATTTGCGAGTATGCCCATGAAACCTGGCTCGTGTGGCTACCCGGTTCCAGGCGTTGAGCTTGATATTGTCGATGAACAGGGCCATTCGGTACCAGCTGGTATTGAGGGTGCCTTGGTGATCAAGCGGCCCTGGCCTGGAATGCTTCGTACGGTATATGGCGATCCACAACGCTATGTGGAGCAATATTGGAGCACCTACAAAGGTTGGTATCTCACTGGGGATGCTGCAAAGCGCGATGCCGATGGTTTTATGTGGGTTATCGGCCGTACCGATGATGTGCTCAAGGTTTCTGGCTACCGGCTTGGCACAGCCGAGGTCGAAAGTGCATTAGTCTCACATCCTGCAGTGGCAGAGGCAGCAGTGATTGGGTTACCACATCCAGTACGTGGCAATGCCATCCATGCATTCGTTATTCTGCGTGCTGGACAGAATCCCTCCGATGCGCTGGCGGACGAATTGAAGGCTCATGTTGGCAAAGTGATGGGCCCGATTGCCAAACCTGAAGCAGTTACCTTCCCAGGGGTGTTGCCCAAAACACGTTCCGGGAAGATCATGCGGCGGGTGCTCAAAGCGCGCGCCTTGGGTGAGCCCGAGGGTGATTTGAGTACAATTGAGGCGTAAATATCCGCTTTGTAGATGTGTGCACCTGTTCTATAGATTAGTGCTCGAAGAATGCTTTTGAACGTTCATTGGCGGTGCGTAGCGCTTCATCGACGCTCACATCGCCATAGAATGCACGTTGCAGTTCCTCGCCAACGAGATCCTCAATGTCTGCCCATGTCTCCATGATCGGTACGGCACGAATGACAGGCACACTATCGAGGAAGATACGGCTATTCTGCGGTTTTGCTTCTGGATCCAGAAATGCTGGAGATTCCGCGACAGCCCGCAATGAAGGAACGGTTCGCCCACTTTTGGCAATGATCGTCTGGCCTTCTGGTGAATTCGCGAACTCAATGAATGCCCAGGCTGCCTGCTTATTGGTGCTGGCTTTTGCTAAGCAGTACGCATCGGCATGAAGAACCCCTGCTGCCTGTTTGCCCTGCGGTAGTGCGGTAATATCCCAATTGAAGCCTGTTATCTCGCGATAGGTTGGCACTCCACGGCGGCTATTAAGGAACATGCCAAGCCGGCCATTCAGAAAGCGTGCCTCGCTCGACTCGGATTGTTCAGCGGCGGCATCTGGTACAACCTTGTGTTTTACCTGTAGATCCACAAACCATTGCATTGCTGCACGAGCCTCGGGCTGAT
>JANLSE010000245.1:0-3802 GCA_031362265.1 Roseiflexaceae bacterium | reverse complement strand
GCATCAAGCGCGAACGTCTTGTCGCTCATCATTATCCTTCCTGCGCCGCACGCAGTACTTTCAGTGCTGGGATCGATTCATATTGATCTGGCTGGACAGCATCCCAATCGATGCCGCCTGGCTGTGGGTAGGGCGAATGGGTCTCAATGGCTTCTTCTGGCGTGATAATCCAATCAAGGGCTGAGTCATGGCGTTGCATTGGGAGCCGGGAATCTTCCACAACCTGTAGTGCATGGACAGTGGAGACAATCGGTGTGCTGGTGGGTAACAGCTGTACCTCGCGGAGCATCCCTAGCTCAAGATCCGCAAACCCAGCACCCTTGCCAGTGCGACCACCACTGCGTGTCACGGCCACACAACCAGTCACAACCAGATCAATCGGTTGCATCTGTTCAAACGTTACCAGCCTGCCATGCTCAAGTGCGCCCTGCCAGAGTGACACACTGGCAAGCTCTATCCCACGTTGGAGTAGGTCTTCGGCAGTTAATTCGACAAAACAGCGCTCATCGACTAAGCGTGGGACGGCCATATATAAGAGCTTGCCATCAAGAAGCGCCTGTAAGCGTACAGGTGCCTGTGCTTTATCTGGGTTCACTTTGATTACCCGCGCATTCTGCCAGATCGTGAGCGTGGCCAGCCGCTCTGCAGCCCGATCCGAACCGATAAAATCTGGAATATGACCAAACGGATCAGTCGGCGAGGCGGCATTCTGCACAAGCTGCGACCAGATATCTGCTCGGAGTGCATCCTTGCCCTCATGGCGGCCTGCCCAAAGTGGTTCAGCTTGTTCTGTCATGTGGAGATCTCGTCTTTCAATTGCAACTACTATTTGTGCCGTATACTAGTGCTGATACAACATGTTCAAACCCGATAAACTATTGAGGCCCCTTATGAGAGTTGCTGTTACAGGTGGATCTGGCCATATTGGCAGAGCGATTGTACATGAGCTCGTAAGCCAGCACATCCCAGTTATTGTTGGTGATCGTCAGCCTACACAACATGGAACGGCACCAAGTCAAATCGTTGATCTGGAAGATATTGGCCAGGTTATTGCCTTATTGAGTGGCTGTGATGCGGTTGTTCATACAGCAGCGATTCCACGCCCAGGTGGATGCCCCGATCATATACTGTTTCGCACCAACATGATGACCCTTTTCAATGTACTTGAAGCCTGCCGCATTCTTGGTATCCAGCGCTTTGTATGGACATCAAGTATGTCGGTGCTTGGTTATCCATTCAATTATCGGCCAATCGTACCGCACTATTTGCCGTTTGATGAGCAGCATCCCAACGATCCACAAGATCCATATGCGCTTTCAAAGGCGCTTGGGGAACAATTGGTTGCGAGCTATGCTGCACGCTGCAATCTCACGGCGATCAGTTTACGGATCGTCTGGGCGCACACTCCCGAAACCTTCCAACGTGACCTGGTTCCATTCTGGAAAAACCCAATCGCTGGCACCAGCAATCTCTGGAGCTATGTTGATACACGTGATTGCGGGCGGGCGGCGCGATTGGCGCTTGCGTGCAGTGCCAATGGGCATCATGCCTGCTTTATTAGTGCAGCTGATACATGCATGCCGATCCCGACTCGCGCGCTGCTGAGCAATTGGTTACCCGCTGCACCTGCACCTTCTGAATCAATGCCGACCTATGGATCACTCTTCGACACACGCTACGCCCAGCAGTTGCTTGGCTTTGAGCCACATTATCGCTGGGAGGATTATGGTCTTGGTACACGTGCTGGCATGGTAGCAACGCTCCGTCGCGCTAACGCAGCCCGTCGCGTACTTTGATCTCTGAAGCCTGTAGGCCACCCAATCGTGGGTTGAGATAATTACGATTGGCGGCTGCAATAATGACCGCGATCTCATCAGGGTGTGGTGCGTCTGGCAGATGAACAGTGATCGTATCGTAGTGATCGCGTACATACAGCGCATCTTTATGCGCGAGTGGAATATCGATCATGCCGCCAAGCCCTGAGCGCTTGGTATTGGATTGGATCCAGGCCAACCCACCGCCAATTGCGTCACGGATCGGGTTCGCGAAATCGCCCAGTAGGCATGCATTACCATGGATGGCATCGCCATTCAGCCCAATCAGCGCACCCTTGCCCAGGCTTTCAATTGGCTCGCCCATTGCCCGAAGGAGTTGCTCGGCGAGGATTTTACCCAGTGGAGGGTTAAATTCAATCAGTTCGCTCAAATCCTCGGAATACCGCCCAGCGTATGGATTGTTAAAGATCGCTGCAACCGCTACCTTTCGCAATGGCTTTTCGGCTGGTTGGCCCATCTCGCTATGAATTTGTTCAATCAGTGTGACAAACTTGCGTACCTGTATCATAGATTCCTCCTTGAACAATCAAGCGCATAGCGCATAACGCATAACGCAACTGATCATCCTGTCACCGCGTCACTATTTCACCGTGTCACCTTGTCTCCCTGTCTCCCTGTCTCCCTGTCTCCCTGTCACCTTGCCTCGCCCTGAAGCCGCCGCCAGGCAATCGCTGTGAGTCCAGCACCGATTGCCTGCATGTCTTCTTGGTTCACGGCCTTGAGTGTTGCAACCATGTCCGCTGGTACTGCTCCAATGCCATGCAGTGCGCCCGCCAGTGAGCCTGCCATTGCCGCCACGGTATCGCTATCATTGCCAATACTCGCGCCAGCCGAGACGGTATCGAGTACTTGGCCACCTGCGGCTACAAAGACGCCAATAGCTGCTGGCACCGATTCTACGGTCATGACTGAATTACCAACGCTGGCCTCGATCCGGGTGATTGCATCAAGCAAACTGGTAGACCGCAAGGCATCTTCAACTGCAATCTCAATGCGGCGTGCAATATTTGGCCCTGGAACATGGCGGCCTTCACGGATGCCGATTGCCTCGCCCAGGCGTGCGCCTTCCAGGCAGGCCCGCACAATTGAGAGTACGTCGGCACCGGGGGTGAGAGCATGTGCTACACCTGCCGCAATCGCACCTGCGCCTGCGATTGCGATTTGCGTATCGTGTGTAGGGCGGCTTGTAATCCAGGCAAGCTGAACCGCAGCTTCAATATCACCAGGGTGTACAAGCCCAGCTGGCGCAATCCGCATGGCCGCACCATTTGTGGTGCCAAAACTGGTGAGTTTGCGTGTGGAAAACGGTGATCGTCCAATCAGGCTGGTATCTTGGCCTGCTGCTAGTGCTTCAAGGAGCGGGCGAGTAGTCGGCCCCATTTGATTCTTGTGTGGCGAATGTTGTGACCAATGGATCAGTGTTTTGATCCATGCCTGCTCGGTCAATTCGCCATCACCATCAATGATTGTTTGCGCCAAGGCAAACATCTGGCTGGTGTCGTCGGTGATTTGGCCAGCTAAGTTCCCATGCGAGAATGTCTCTGTTGATGGTGCATGTAGTTCGCGCAAAAGCCCACCAAACTTTGCGATAATCTCACTGATTGTATGCTGCTCGGTTGCAGCGCCCATTGCATCGCCAAGTGCCGCAGCAACTAAACTGCCCAAAATGTGTTGCGAAAGGCGCTCACGGGTTTGTGATACTGTCATATGTGTTTCCTTATGGTAAAACTTTTAGAACGAAGGGCATAATCGGTTCCCAGATCTTGTTTCTATCGCTTACGCCAGTGCCAATGGCCCAGGCAATTCACTCAACATGCCTAAGAGCGTAGCACGGTTTGGGATGCGCGTCCCAGCGCCACGTTGTGTTGCGACCATAGCGCCCATGGCATTCGCCAGTGCCGCGCAATCCTCGAGCGATCCTCCGCGCAACCAGCCAGCAATAAACGCAGCCGCAAATGAATCACCCG
>JANLSE010000232.1:0-6641 GCA_031362265.1 Roseiflexaceae bacterium | reverse complement strand
GCGCAAAAGGCCGGGTTCGATCCCGCCAGGTAAGGTCTTCTGGCAATACGAGGTCGGGACTACTCAACAGGTTGTAAAGCTTCGATGAGCCTTGCAACACCCAGTTAGTGCTGGCTGATACGTTGTAAATAGAGATCGACTGTGTGAGCCTGGGAAACAAACACAGCAGGTCAAACAGAAAGTCTGATCTTTGAGATAAGCCTACCCTGCGTAGGCGAGTTCCTCAAAGATCAGGCTTTTGTATCTTCCTCGTAATTCTTTCCAGATCAAACACCAATACGATGAATCAGTAGCTCAACAGTGCAGGTACCCGAAATACCACCGGCAATCACTCATCATCCGTCGCCAGGTGATCCCAACAATCGCATAAGCCGATTCCAGGCTGTGCTTGAGTTTGCAGACTTACCTTGGCTGCTCTCTGGCAGCCCAAGCACCTGCACAATCGTGGGGCAACTCGCCGTGATCGTTGATTGATGCAAGATCCACAAACCAAACCGCATCCAAATCACTGGCCTGTAACTCAATCGACAGAAGTAGTGCCAGGCTTGTCTTACTAGTGTTTCTGGGCCAGTTCATGTCACCAATCGAACTGTTGGATCGCGCAGGAGCACCCAAGCTCACGCAACTCGCGGTCGCGACCAAAGAGGAGTGGCGATGTGTTCCTTTCATATGCCAAAGCGGTTAGCTACCTCAGGTGGAGCTCAGCAATGTACATCCTTACCCTCGCTGCCAAAGATCGCCAAGCGCTGTTCGGATGTGATCTGCCCGGCATTGGCTGGTTTGTAGTGGAACTGGAGTGCGCGGCGGCGCTGCGGCGAGCGGCTGGGCGGTGTACCGTGGTGCAGCAAGCCGTGGAAGAAGAGGCAGCCACCCGCCTTGAGCGGCACCGTCCATGCATCATCGACAGCTACATCGGTATCACAAATCTGCCAGTCGCGGCGCTTGAAATGCACGATTGGCCCAGCCCGATGTGTGCCAGGAATTACATACATACAACCATTCTCTGGCGTCGCCTGGTCAAGCGCGATCCATACGCCTACCACCATTGTTTCAGGCGGCAGGTTGAAATAGGCGTTATCCTGATGCCAAGGCTTCTCGCGGCCAATCAGCGGTGGCTTGAGCAGTGCCTGATCCTGGAACATCTCGGGCGTACCGCCGATCAGCCGCGCCAACACGGCGAGCATCGGCGGGTGCTGCGCCAGTGCTGCTATGCGCTGCTCGTACTCAACCATCTTGAATAGCTTCCGAACCACATCCTGGCGCTGCTCGCCTGGCAATGCCGCAACCAAATCACGCACATGTTTCTCATACTGGATGCCACGGTATGCCGGATACACGCCACCAATCAGGTCAAGCAGCCCTGCCAGCGCGTCTGCCACTTCTGCGCCTGTAAACGCATCGTGGATAACCAAATAGCCCTGCTCGTGGAATAACGCGATTTGCTCGTCGTCTACCGCCGCGAACCCAATCACGCCATCAGCAGCATGCTGAACACGATACAACTCAGGTGGGCACTCACCGCCAGCTTCCTGATCGAATTCCGCTAATGTACTATCGGTAGTCATGGCATATGCTCCATCGTTCCATCGTTCCATTGGGTCACTCGTGTGGCGCTTATTGTAGCGCAAAGCGCAACCGGAAGCGAGCGGCAATCTGGTGTAATACCGTCAGTCGAACCGCATCTACTGAAATGGAGCACCACCATGATCAACCCAAACGAACTGGTCAACCAAAGCCAGCTGATCGTCGAGCAACGTTGGCAACATCCGACCGGCGACAGCTAACAAAGATCGCACTTGGGAAGGCTGATCGACAGGAAGGGCATATGCAGCGCCAGGGTCAATTCAGCCACTTATTGTGTGGCCTGCTTGCACGGCTGCGAGTGATACAGTTTGGGTGTAGATACTTAATGGTTGATGGCACGCTGATCAGCAGCGGTGGCCGCCTTCACCGAGAACGCTGGGCTGCCGGTCGAATGCTTTGTCAGCGCACAGACACGGCTGGCCAATGGCGCCCTGCTCTCGCTGAGTTTTGCGGATGACCCGCCACTCTCAGTCTTGGATGATCAGAATCAGCTTATGATCGTCGGCCAGCGTGGCACCATTCTGGATGATTACGACGGTCAGTTCTGGCTGTATCAGGGTGGCGAACGCACACTCTTAACCGCTGATGAGCCCGAGACAACGATTGGCGAGGTGTTTGTCGCCTCAATCCTCGATGGGCGACCCAACCTTTCGCCTGGGTATCAGGATGCCAATGTGGTCGATTTCATGGAGGCCATGTATCGCTCGGCAGCGGAGGGGCGCATTATTGCGGTACAGCCGGGGCAGCAAGGATGAGACGTAGCTGATATTGACCCTTATTGCCAACAAATCTGTATGTAGTCAAGATGTGATAGCTGCTGGTTTTGTATCAGCAGCCATGGCCACTTTGGTACATCCATGCTATACTACCATTGGCGGCCACAACAACCGCCAAGAAAGCAACACATATGGAGTTGTTCTGTCCTGATCCCATCAAGGAGTAACACACGCCATACGGAGGATGCACATGAGTGAAGCTGTTATCACTATTGCTATGGATCGCGATACTGCCGCTCGCTACGATGTGGCTACTGATGAAGCGCGTCGAAAGATTCAAGTGCTTATTCGAATGCTGTTGCGCCCCACGCCACCTGCAGAGCAATCACTCCAACAACTCATGGATGACATGAGTGCCGAAGCACAGGCACGCGGTCTTACCCCTGACATCCTCGATCGACTCCTGAACGACGATGCCTGAGCAATTTGTTTTTGACACCAATACCATTATCCGTGCTGCACTATTCAGGCAGTCGTTTCCACGACAAGCCCTCGATTTGGCACTTTCGAAAGGGATATTACTCGTTTCTGAAGCGACAATGCTCGAATTAATGGATGTGTTCCTGCGCGAGAAATTTGATCGTTATCTCTCACGAGATAAACGCGAAATCTTTCTGACCACATTGCTCCGACAAGTACACATGATCGCTATCGTCGAATCGATCATCGCATGTCGTGATTCGAAGGACGATAAATTTCTTGAAGTTGCGGTCAATGGCCTCGCATCAGTTATCGTAACAGGAGACGATGATCTCTTAGTCCTTCATCCATATCGTACAATTGCGATCATGAATTCCCGCAGGTTTGTGGAAGATACCCAATAGTCCAGCCAGTTTACCCAATGTTCTTGCCAGCCCATCCAACAATGCCTTGGCCTCAATCAGATCGAGCGTACCAAAGCCTTCGGTGAACCAGCCATAGATTACCGATAGCAACGCATAGGCTTCTGTTTTTTTGTCCTGGCTCTGCCAGAGGCGTGCGAGACTCATGGAGGCGCGTAGTTCTAGTGAGCGAGTATCCTGGCGGCGGGCAATTGTGAGTGCCTTGCGCCGCCACTGTAGCCACACCAAATGAAGGAATATTATCCAGATGAAGGTTTCGACTCTCGCATACGTGGAAACACTAGCGCCAATTACAGATACCATCGAGCCCAAACATCCATCACAAGCTTGAGCAATGATATGTTGATGGGCACATTTGCTAGTTGGTTAGCCGTTCCCTGAGTCTGGCAAAGTCAGTTGGTGGTGAGATCAAAGCAACAAGTGATGGGAGGCACAGCTAGCTCTGGAGAATGGATCGCACTTCAAGTCCAGGGATGGTATCGAAATCATCTGGATTGTGTGTGATAAGCGGTAGGGTGTGGCGTAGTGCAGTAGCTGCTATCCAGGCATCCTGAGGCGCAATCGTTTGACCAGTGGCTTGCTGTTGTGCGCGAAGAGCGCCCCATTGGCGGCATCCTTCAATATCAATTGGAATGATAATGTAGGTTGCTAGCACGCGTATCGCCCTTAAACAAGAATGAAACGATATTGGTATCGAGCAATACCACTTCCATAGCTACCTCAACCGGTCAGCCTTGCGTTGTGCTGCCACAAATGCATTAATATCATCGGCAGTTTCATTCTCGGGCCAGAAATCAACCTTGAGTGATTGAACATCAGTAACAACCACGCCAGAATCTGTATGTACGAGGTCTGTGATCGATTGACGTCCCAAAAACTGCGCAGTCGCTTCAGCAAAATCAAATGTTTGTTGGAGATCGTGTGAGATAACTTGCAATAACTCCAACTTATCACGAGCCGAAAGGGCACGAGTTGCGGTGATAATATTTTGAAGGGCTGTCGTCATGGCGACCTCCTTAGCGTGCTATCGTATATTTCCGTGTTTACAGCTCATCTTGCGTCAATATCATAATTATAACACGAACAAGCGTGTTGCTGATTGTGAGAGTCAGTTAACTGCATCATATACACATGGCCACTCCAGCATCCCAGGCCGTTTACCATGCTTCTGGCGCTAATTGTGCGCGGGCGGTTCGGCCAACAAATGGATACGACTGATGGAGCACTACTCCACAATCGAAGCTAACATGCAATCAGGTGGCTGCCGAAGCAGTGAATGCCAGCGCCTCGGCAACGGCTTGTTCCAGTGTGAGTGCTTGGCCAGCCGCGAAGGCAGCCTCATAACCAGCATCACCCAGTTGATCGCGTGCGGTAGCGACAGCACGCTCGTAGGATGGTAGCTGCACCAATGGAAGTGGGACACCAACCGACTCGCGAATAGTGGATGAAGCACCCAACAGATGCACTGCACATACCGATTGCCATGTGTCCTTGGCTAATCCAGCAATGCCTTCTAAGCATTCAGGAACACGCTGCATGCGTGCGGTGGGGAAGAGCTGCAAACTCTCCATATACAATCTATATGCCTCGTCACTATCACCCTGTGCTTGAGCTATGCGCGCTAAATCCAACAGCACATGCCCAATATCACCCCTATGTTTTGTGCGACGGAATATAGCCAGTGCCTCAATCAGCTGTTGCTTTGCCAGATCATGCTCGCCCAAAGCGTGCGCAACGCGCCCTAGATTCGTGAGCGCCCAGGCGCGGCCGAATGGGTTCGTTCCGCATCGCTCGAGTGCCTGCTGAAAGTAGGCCCGTGCTACCATAACCTGGCCGCTATTGAAGGTGCGATCGCCAAGACTTTGCAGCGCCCACATCTCCATCAGTGTGTTTCCCTGAGCTTGAAACAGCGTCAAAGCCTCCGTTAAGAGTGGCTGTGCCTCATCATATGCTGCTTGCCAGACCTTGCAACGTCCCAAGTACATTAACGTCTGCGCAATTTCGGAAGGATTCCCGATCTCACGGAAAATCGCTAAGGCTTGTTCAAGCCATGCAATGGCGCGGTCAAATGCCGTGTAGTTTTCTGCTGCTGATCCTGCAAGCATCATTGCCAAACCGCGCACTGCGAGACGAGTCTCTTGTGATTGGTTCAGCAATCGCTCAAACCATGTGATCGCCTCACTAAGATGATCCTGCAAATGCCAGAACTGCGCAAGGCCGATTGCCATGCGTAAGCCGATTTCCTGATCGTGCTGCGTCGTCAAGCTCCATGTGAGAACTGCGCGCAGGTTGCTGTATTCCTGCTCAAGGTAATCTGCCCACATAAACTGATCCGGGCCAACCAGCTTGAGTGCATTTGATTCGACCAACTCAAGATAGTAACTGGCATGGCGCGCGCGTACCTCAGCGAGATCGCCTAAGCTTGATACCCGCTCCAGCGCATATTCACGCAACATCTCCAGCATCGTAAAACGCCCTTCGCTAGCTCCAGTGAGCACACGTATCATGTTGTGCTCAACCAGTGCAGCGAACCCTTCAACCACGTCCATATCTGGCTCGGCACAGATTTGCTCCGCAGCTGCAAGCGTCCAACCCCCAACAAACACGCCCAATCGGGTAAAGAGTATCTGGTTGGCTGGGCTGAGCAGATCATAGCTCCAGGCGATCATTGCTCGAATGGTCTGTTGCCGATCAGGGAGATCACGCCCACGATTGGCAAGTGTGGAAAGCGCTCCACTATCCATCAACCGATCGCGCAATACTGCCACTGGGAACAATTTGAGTCGTGCCGCCGCGAGTTCAATTGCGAGTGGCAGGCCATCCAGCCGGGCACAAATCGCCGCGACAGCACTGGCATTTGCAGGCGTCAAGGTAAAGTTGGGCAGCACAGCCTGCGCTCGCTCAACAAAGAGCGCCACTGCATCGTACGCTACCAGATCTATATTCCCAGCTTGATCGGAAGCGGGTAAACTAAGTGGTATGATCGGGTACTCATATTCGCCCTGAAGTTGAAGTGCCGCACGGCTTGTCACGACCACATGGACATGTGGCGCAGCCATCAGCAAATCGCTCACCAGTGGCGCGACATCTAATACCTGCTCAAAGTTATCTAACACTAGCAGGAGGTGTTTTGGTCGCAGCCACTCCTGCAACAGAGTAACAGTTGTGACACGTGCGCGCTCAGGGATCCCAAGCACTCGCGTTATCGTCGTCGCAACCAGATCAGCGTTGCTGATCGGCGCAAGATCCACAAACCACACCCCATCAGGGTATTCATGAACGAGGCTAGCTGCAACCCGCATTGCCAGACTGGTCTTGCCAGTGCCGCCTGGCCCAGTCAGCGTCAATAGGCGCACATCAGGTCGCCGGAGGAGTTCTGCTATTTCTTGCTGTTCGGTTTCGCGCCCGATAAAGGAAGAGAGTCGGGTTGGCAAGTTAC
>JANLSE010000230.1:0-15479 GCA_031362265.1 Roseiflexaceae bacterium | reverse complement strand
ATCGTATGGTCACCACAATTCGACATCACCTGAGTTTTCTTCTGATTATTGGCTTATTCATTGGTGCATGTGGCAGATCTTCTGGGCAACCTGCTGCCATTTCTGCCACCTCACTACAGGCTTCACATCAAGATAGTGCGCTTCCAAGCTCTGCGCAGCCAGCTGCTGGATTGGTACTCTCAGTTGATGCATCAAGCCCTCAGCATACGATTAGCCCACTGATTTATGGCATCAATAACTTTGGCATGAGCAATTCAGAATATGAGGCGCTTGTAGCTGCGCTACATATTCCAATCGTTCGTTGGGGCGGGAACAATACAACACGCTACAACTGGCAGAATGATTTTACTAATCTTGGGAACGATTGGTATTTTCAGAATATTCCCTCCGAAAACCCGGATACCTCGCAGCTGCCAAACAACTCGGCGGCTGATCGCTTTGTGCAGCGCAATCGTGATGCACATGTCGATTCTCTGATCACCATACCCATGATTGGCTGGGTTGCGAAGGACAGCGCCGCGGAGCATCCCTATGATTGTGGGTTCTGGGAATCACGCTATGGTCAACAGCAAGGTGCCGATCCATTCGACTCTGACTGTGGGAATGGCATTCTACTGAATGGCAACCCGGTTGTGGGCAATAACCCCACCGATACAAGTATTGCGGTTGGCGCGCCATTTGTGCAGGGTTGGGTTACACATTTGGCCAGCCGTTTTGGCGCGGCATCTTCCAGTGGTGTGCGCTTCTATGGGCTTGATAATGAGCCAGGACTCTGGCCGGAAACCCATCGTGATGTCTTCCCTGGCCACCTGAGCTATCTGGATCTGGTGAATCGCACGATTGCCTATGCAGCCGCGATTCGCGCCGCTGATTCATCTGCCCAGATTCTCGGGCCAGTTCAGGATGGCTGGACGCGCTACTTCTATTCCTCGTATGGCGAATATCCAGATGCTGCTGCCCAAGCCGACCGCGATAACCATGCTGGGCAGCCATTTGTGGCTTGGTATCTTGATCAATTGCATGCCTATGAACAGCAGCATGGTACGCGCCTGATCGATTATTTCGATTTGCATTATTACCCACAGGCTACGGGAGTCTCGCTTTCACCAGCTGGCAATGTGGCTACGCAGGCGTTGCGATTGCGATCCACACGCGCGCTATGGGATGCCAGCTATGTTGATGAGAGCTGGATCAAGGATACTGAAGACGGTAACACCGCCGTACAACTCCTCCCACGAATGCATGAATGGATTACACAGCATCACCCAGGGCTCAAAATCGCGATCTCAGAATACAATTGGGGTGCGCTCGATCATATCAATGGCGCGTTAGCACAGGCCGATGTATTAGGGATCTTTGGCCGTGAGCAGGTTGATCTCGCAACCTTATGGGATCCACCTGCGGTGAATGAGCCTGGCGCGTTCGCGTTTCGTATGTACCGTAACTACGATGGCTTGGGGCATACATTTGGTGATCTGAGTCTATTGGCAAGTAGCCCGAATCAGGCGCAACTGGCGATCTATGCAGCGCGGCGCAGTATTGATGGCGCACTGACAATTATGGTCATTAATAAGACCAATGCGACTCAAGCGGCTCAGATCAGCCTGGGAACTACCGATTCCGGTGCCGCCGCCCGCTTCCAGTATAGTGCTACGAATTTGGCTGCGATTGAGCCACAACCAGCGGCGGCTATTAGTGCTGGCAGCCTGAGCGCCAATTTCCCGGCTGCATCGATAACCCTGTTTGTGGTTCCTGGTAATGCTAATGTCCGTGGCTATTTGCCATTGATACGCAGGCCTTAATAGAAACGAACCGTAGAGTTTGAACCACAGCGGGTACCCTTTGGGTGCAGAGATGCGCATACGCGGGGTATGATATTGAGCATAAGAACGCTCGCCAATCGCTCGATCTGTAGCGTTACTTGTGGAGCGAAATTGGTGGCTCGGATCACTATCCATTGATTGTGGAATTCCAAACCAGACGCTAATACAATTACACAAAAAGCTTTACACTATTTACATTACATGCTCGATTCTTTGCCACTTCAATGAGGTATACTCAAGGCTATCGTATGTCGTATGTCAGTGATGGAGCGATGGAGCGGTGGAACGATGGAGCGCTACCGTGTCTCCGTGTCTCCGTGTCTCTGTGGTTCTTGGTTCTTTCATTCTTGGTTCTGCGCCTTTGCGTTGAAATGGTCTTCTCCAGTTTGTATCTTGTAATAATACAGAATGGTATGTGATAGCAATGGGCATAATTCATTTGCATTAAGAAAACAGATGTGCTATATTCTGGTAATCGCGAATCACTGAATACTGGCACAGGGAGGGTATGTATGAGCACACTAAAGAAGGCATATGAAGCCCAGATCAACAACATTCAAGTGAAGACGGGCAAGACCCTCGATGAGTTACGGGTGCTTGCGAAGGAGAGCGGCCTGGTAAAGCATGGCGAATTACGAGCCATGTTCCAACAGGTGCTTGGTCTCGGCCATGGCGATGCAAACTCGCTTATCCATGCGTTGTTTGAATCGGATGGTATGCGTGCAGCTGCTGCACGTAGCGCAACACTCGATGATGTGCTTAGTGAAATATATAGGGGTCCCAAAGCAGGGTTGCGCCCAATGAATGATGCGCTGTTTGCGGAAATCGATTCGTTTGGTGAGTTTGAGCGCGTGCCCAAGAAGGGCTATATCAGCTTGCGCCGTAAGAAGCAATTCGCAATGATTGGCCCAGCGAACCGCACACAGATCGAGGTTGGTCTGAATATGAAGGATCTCGACGCCAGCGAGCGCCTAGTTGCAATGGCTCCTGGTGGCATGTGTCAGTATCGGGTGAGAGTCGCTGTTCTAACGGAGATAGATGCCGAGTTGATCGGGTGGATCCGGCAAGCCTATGAAGCGGCTGGGTAATGTTATTCCTCTGATGCAATTGAACTCGGCGTGGTTTCTACCACGCGAATGGTAAGGTGTTGCATAGATAACGTGTCAAACGCGAGATCCATGAGTGTATCAAACAGCTCAGGATGTTCGGCGATAAGCTCGGCATCGGTAATTGCGAGGTAGCGTGTTTCATCTGCCATATACGAGAGAGTGTTTGTCGTGAACAAGGTATTCTCCACACTATATCATGGTGTTTTCATGAACGCTCATATACAAGGACGGAAATGAAGTGCATTTGGTTGCATTTCGAGTAGCGTCATTCATATGTGCCCTCGCCCGCATCTGTCAAGCACTTAGGACACCTCTTTGTAGGCTTCAGAAGGTCGCTGGTTCCAAATGATGTAGCTATGCTTATACAGAAATGAATGCAGTAGAGAGGGAGGCTGTCATGCGGGTCAAGTTTATTCTTCCGGCCCTGACAGAGGCCAAGAGTCCATTCTTCCGCCCGATCAAATATTCCCTATTCCCGCCGCTTGGCCTAGCAACTCTGGCCGCCTACCTCGATCCCGATGATCAGATCGCGCTTCAGGATGAGCATGTTGAAGTGCTTGATCTCAATGACACTCCTGATTTGGTGGTGATTCAGGTGTACATTACGTCAGCATATCGCGCCTATGCGCTCGCTGATCATTATCGGGCACAGGGCGCGTATATCTGTCTTGGCGGCCTGCATGTGACATCACTACCAGATGAGGCGGCTGCCCATGCAGATAGTATCTTTCTCGGCCCTGGCGAGGATACCTGGCCGCAGTTTCTGGCCGATTTTCGCGCTGGCCAGCCACAGCCACGCTATCAATCGACGCAGCGCTCGCTGATTGGGGTACCGCCAATCCGCCGTGATCTGATTAAACGGCGGAATTACCTTGTGCCGAACTCCATTGTGGTCTCGCGCGGTTGCCCACATGTCTGCGACTTCTGTTATAAAGAGGCATTTTTCCAGGGTGGGAAATCATTCTATACACAGGCAGTCGATGACGCACTGGCCGAGCTCGAACGATTACCAGGGCGGCATCTCTACTTTTTGGATGATCATCTGTTCGGTAATGTACGTTTTGCGAGTGCGCTTTTTACTGGCATGGCCGGAATGGGCCGACTCTGGCAAATGGTGAATTCCCTTTTGTACCAGCAGGTGTGAGCGACTGATTCGTCTGAGCTGCTGTTATGACATCACGAACTGTCGTGATCACGAGCGCTGGATCTTGCCAGTGAATACTATGATCACTCCCAGGAATAATCGTAAGTCGGCTGTTGGCTGAAAGGGCGGCTTGATATTCCAGCGATGCATGCCAATACGGATTGCGTTCCACCAGGGTGCCAGAACCAAGCACTACCAATGGCAATTTCCCCAAGCTCGCATTGTGCAGGAGATCGTTATTCTGTGCTGCAGCTGCGTTCTCGGCCAGGGCTGTTTCAATATGTTGTGGGCGAGATTGTAGCACACCAAGCAGGTCGCGCAACTGATATGGTAGTTTGGCTGTAACTGGCAGCACCGAAGGCCAACTAGAAGCCCATATCAGACGAACGATTCCAATTGAACGAATGCTGCCAAGGATTTGGTAAAACTGCTGTGACTCGGCAGCCTCAGCCTTGGCCGCCTGTGCTGTCATATGATCTTCAACATATTCGGAGCACGGATCGATGATCGCCTCACAGCTGGCTCCAATCAGTATGAGGCCACCAGTGAGTGCGAGTAAGCTTAGTATTCCACGCCCGATCCAACGGGTAATACGTTTGCTCCATTGGTCTACGGTTCGTGCGGTGGTTGTTCGAGGTGATGCGATTATATTCATTAATGGCTCCTTTTGGTTACGCTATTTGATCGACCTTACTGTGTCGCACCAACGACAATCCGCTGCACACTATTTATAGTGCTCAGGATACGCCTCCTACCCATAGGCGCCTTTGCACCTGAAAGTGTGGCTTATACCAAGGCGAATAGAAGAGTAGGAGTTGCTGTTACGCGGATTTGCTGTGCTACAATATGATCAAATGTCACCAATTATAAACCTGTAAACCTGTCAGGTTTAGGGCCACGTGGACAAGTATCGAAAGGAACGGCCATGAGCGAACTAGCCGCTGATTCAATAGAGAATAGCCAGCCTACTTCTGGGCGGGTGTTCGACTTGGAGCAGCCACGCACTCCCACTATGCCGATTCATCCAGCGCATCAGCCTGGTTACCAATATGTCCTCTATCGACGCCATCAGGATACGTTCGGCCAGGATGGGCCGCGTTCAGGATCGTCGGGGATGATCGTCTGTATGGAGCATAGTGGTACCCATATTGACGCGCTGTGCCACCAGGCGAGTGATATGACCCTGTGTGGTGGCATTGCTGTCGATTCGCAGACCCAGACGCCATATGGCTTTACACAACATGGTGTTGAGACGATCCCACCGATTGTGGCCCCCGGTATCCTACTCGATATGGTCGCATACCTTGACTTGCCCGCACTTCCGCTAGGTTATGCGGTTTCAGCTGCCGAATTAGAAGCCTGTTGCGCAAAACAACAGGTGCTGATCGAGCCAGGCAATGTGGTGCTTGTGTATACTGGCAATGAGCAACATTGGCATGATACTGAACAGTATCTAGCTGGGCCAGGAATGGCCGCAGATGCGTCGCGCTGGCTAGCGCGGCAGCAGGTTCTGGCGGTTGGTGCTGATACTATGGCGTGGGATGTGATCGGGCTGCGTGATCCAGAGTTGGGATGTACTCTTCCAGGTCATGTGATCCTGCTGGTTCAGCATGGTATCTATATTATCGAGAATCTGCGGCTTGGTGAGCTTGCGAAGGCACAGGCCTATCGGTTTACCTTTGTTTGTACACCACTCAAATTCGTTGGCGCAACTGGTTCACCGGTTCGGCCAATTGCTCTTGTGATTGGCGAATAGGCGACTTGACACGTGCAACGCGGCATCCTATACTGCGAGGGCCGCGTTGGCACGCCTTGCATCCCGCAAGGTTCACAGGAAGGGGGCGCTATGAAGCTCGTTCTACGCAATCGCATGCGCGTTGCTTACATACGCATCCACCTGTCAGATACTCCTTAACCCAGCTTTTCGCACCCCTGCCAGGTTGTATTGCTACTAGGCCCCGATTGCCTAGTTGTATCGTATGTTCTGCGGTAGCAGCCGCATGCTCCATGGCATTGTCACGTTTTCTTTATGGAGCAAGGATATTATGCAACCTGATGATCTCGATCAATACGATGATGACGACGAGATAGTTACTCCGCGGCGACGCTCACGTGAGCGACCAAAGGCTAAACCAAAACGCTCGCAACGTGAACTCCTTTCCGAGCTTTCTGATGGGAATATTGAGGCTGCCAAGTTTACAACCACCTATCGGCCATCACGTTACGAAGCCGAGTGGCTTTTGTCGTCGCTTGGCATGTTCTACGAAGAACAACTGATCACCGATGTGCTTGCGCAGGTGAAGGGTGGCAAAGAGGCGACTGTTTATTGTTGCCAGGCGCATCCCTCAACCGGAATGGATCTATTAGCTGCCAAAGTTTACCGGCCTAAACAGTTCCGTAGCCTAAGCAACGACGCCATGTATCGCGAGGGTCGCCAAGCGGTGACCTCCAATGTTCGTGCAGCCCTGAATGGCACTGGCCGCAAGGTTGGCAGGCTTACCGAAGGGGCACTCTCGAAGAAAACCAAATTTGGCGCTCAGCTTCAGCATACATCTTGGATCGCCTATGAGTTTAGTTTCATGGGCCAGCTCCATCGTGTGGGGGCATCGGTACCCAAACCAATTGCGAGTGCCGATAACGCCATTCTTATGAGTTACTATGGCGAATTAGGCAACCCAGCGCCATTGCTTGTGAGTGTGCAACTGAAGCCAAAAGAGGCCAAGTTGCTCTTTGAAGAAACCATGCGCTCGATCGATCTCATGCTGCAACAAGGGTTTATTCATGGCGATCTTTCGGCTTATAATATTCTCTACTGGAAGGGTGAAATCGCAATTATCGACTTTCCGCAGGTTTCCAGTATCGCAAATAACCCCAGCGCACTGGCTATTCTGCAGCGTGATATTATACGTATCTGCGAGTACTTTAGCCGCTATGGGGTTCGCTGTAATCCTGTAGCCCTGGCCGATGAATTATGGGAGCGGTTTGGGGGGATGTAAGAGCGCAAGAGCGCAGAGCGCAGAGCGCAAGAGCGCAAGAGCGCAAGAGCGCAGGAACGCAGCAACAGTTATGCGTTATGCGTTATGCGCTCTTGCGCTATGAGGCACTATGGCAGCTATTCGTCGCCTTACACAGGCTGATTTGCCGCAATTAGAGCAGTTCTGGGAAGAGCACTGGGACGCTCCATTTGTGGTCGCTCACGAGACCATCTATTATCCCCATCAGTTGAGTGGCTTTGTTGCGGAAGACGATTCTGAGTGGGTTGGGCTGATAACCTACATGCATAGTGGCAGATCTACTGAAATTGTCAGTATCAATAACCTACGCGAAGGGCAGGGTATTGGTAGCACGCTCATCGCAGCTGTTGTGGAAGAAGCACGGCTGCATGGCAGCACACGAGTCTGGCTTATTACGACCAACGACAACATGCATGCGCTTCGTTTTTATCAGCGGTGTGGCTTTGCGCTTGTTGCCGTCTATCCTGGTGCCGTGAATCGTGCACGCCTGCTGAAGCCAAGCATTCCCCTCATTGGCTTCGATGGTATTCCACTGCGCGATGAGATTGAGTTGGAGCTGCTGGTCTGAGTTAGCAAACGCACAGCGCATGACACTGAGTTTGCTAGTGCTGCGTTGTGCGCTCTGCGCTTACTCTTCTGCCTTGGCTTGTTGGGCGCGTTGCTGCTGTGCCGTGATTTTGATATCGTTCCAATAAAACGTACGCGGCGTTGTCCGGCGTTTTGTTGCTGTGCCAAACATAAGAATATAGGCACGGCGTGGCTGATCTGATCGATTTGGACTGGTATAGTGCAATGTCCGGTTGCTATGAATTGTTGCGCCACCGGCTGGTAACGGGCAAGCGACAGCACCCTCGGTATGTGCGGCATCGACTTCCAACCCATGGATGCGTGGGTCGTGGTTGATCGAGTGGTGTGGCACAATATCCAGATGATTGCTCCCAGGTACAAATTGCATACAACCATTTTCCAGGGTTGCAGGTTGCAGTGGGATCCAGATACTCATAGCGTTGTATTCCAGAGCTGCGCTCCAATAGGCTTCATCCTGATGCCAGGGTGTTGCTGCACCGGTGCGAGCAGGCTTAAGAATGGCATGCTCACCCTGTGGCTGGGCTTCTGTGCCAAGCAATTGGCGCGCTACCGCTAAGGCATTTGCGCGGAACAAGCCCTGCTTGAGTTCTGGGGCGTATTTGGCTGGCCCAAGAATCTGCGGCAGTGTGGCTTCCTGACCTTCCTCATCGGTTCCTGCCAGATCAAACTGATCACCTACTTCGCGGCCAGCTCGCTGCGCAAACAGCCGGTCGTAGATTTCGCGGAGCCAGGCTACTTCCGCCTGGGTTGTGATTGCATCGAGCGCAAGGTATCCCTCGCGATGGTAATGCGCAATTTGCTCGTCCGAGAGCATGATTGTTGGTGTAATCTCTTCCATGAGTGCAGTTCCTCCTTGAGTCGCTAACCTGTCAGGTGCGGCCTCGGGCTGCTAGTAGCGCTCCAAGGGCTTCGAGGGCCGCACCTGACAGGTTTACTATTGATCGATAGTATAGCGCTGTATTTGGCCATCGAGATGACCAACAATCAGTGGGCTTCCTGGCCCAAGCCCTAAGGGAGCGGCAACCACCGTTATGTCCGTGTCGGTGAGATCGGTGCAACTGGGCATCCAGGATTGCCCGGCATCACGCGAGATCAACAGATGGTCGTTAAGCAAGATCAGTAGATCTGCCGTTATTGGGAACCCTGGTGCAAGCAACACACTATTGATCGCGCTATCGGGTGGTAATTGCGCCAGTTGCTCCCAATCTGTCCATGGATGGCGTGCGGAGAACAGACCATGCGCCGCAGTTCCGGCAAATAGCAGCCCATCATCTATGAAAGAAGGAGAGATTGCCAAACTAAGTACTGGGGCATGCTCGGCCGGGAAGGCAATTTCGTGCCAGAACCGCCCACAATTTCTACTCAGGAAGATGCCACTATCGGTTCCAACGAATAGCGACTGATCGTGCTCAAATGTTGGTGATACTGCTAGCGAAAGGATAGCATGATCTAGGAGTCCAAGGTTCCATGTCACCCAGCTTTGCCCATGGTCGGAAGAGAGAAACACGCCATCTTCCATTGTCCCTGCGAAGGCAATGCCATCCGTTTCGAAGCTAGGTGAGAGTGCGAGTGTCGATACAAGCGGCGAAGGAAGCGGCAGGAGAGAACTATTCCAGCTTGCGCCGCCATCAGACGAGATAATAATTGCGCCATGAACCCCAGCCAATACCCGGCCATCGCGTTGAAACCCTGGTGAGGTTACCACGCTTGTCACCGTAATCGGCTGATCGGGATCGAGCGATTCAAAGACGGTATGCCACGTTAGGCCGCCATCGGTTGATCGGCGTAGCCCACGTGTGTGTGCAGCAAAGGCACTGCCCGCAATACCATCAACTGGCGCAACTGCCAACCCATAGACGATTTCCTGGAGCTCCTGAGGGAGGGCGCTTGTCATTGTAGCCTTTCAAAAGCTAGGAGAGATCAACAGCCTTCTTTGTCTGAGATGCCAATAGAGCTGCCTCGATAATGGCAATATTCGCGAGCCCACGCTCCCCTGAAATAATAGGCGTGCCTCCACCAACAACACACTCCGAGATATGCTCGATCTGAGGTACATACACATTCACAGTTGGCAACCCAAAATTGGTGACATCTCGCCCCTGCTGGAGCTGTAAATTGCCCGCGAATTCGCGGCCCCACCAGGCACTACTCCGGATCCAGCCGCGCGTCCCCTGAATCTCAAGCCCATTCTGATCGCAAGTGTAGTGCGATTGCAAGGTTCCATGCACACCAGAGGCAAATTCGAGTAGCAGTGTTGCGCTTATATCACCTTGATATTCAGGTAGGCGGCTGCCAACAACGGCACTCAGCCGCTTGACTGGCCCAAGCAGGCGTGTGATTGCGTCGATAGCATGAACGCCCATGTCCACAAGTGCACCGGATCCCTCTTTGGTGATGTCCGTTTCTTGCCAGTGGGTATCGGGATGCGCCACAAAGGATGCGGAGATATTGGCGCTGATGATCTCGCCAATTGCACCAGCAGCAAGTAATTCACGTGCCTTGACCATTGGTGCGGTATATTCCATACATTGGGCAACCGCCAGCAAAACACCATTGGTGCGTGCTGCATCAATCATCTCTTGGCATGCAGCAACCGAAATGGCCATCGGTTTCTCGCTCACCACATGTAGCCCACGCTTAGCCGCCGCAACTGCATATGGCGCATGCTGTGTGACAGGCAGTACCAGAAACACGCCATCCACAACGCTCTTGTCGATCGCCTCGATTGAGGTGTAGTGATGTGGCGCTCCCACGCGCGTCGCGGCAAGTGCCCCACGTGTTTCATCGCGGCTGACAATCGCGGCTAATTCGGCATTGCTGGCCAGATTTATCCCACGCGCAATCCAATCCAGTGCGAAACCACTCGTTCCAACAACGGCCCATTGTACTTTTCGCATACTATTACCTCATTGTATAACGCATAGCGCATAACGCATAACGCATAACGCATAACGCATAACGCATAACGCATAACGCATAACGCATAACGCATAACGCATAACGCATAACGCATAACAATACTCTTGCGCTCTTGCGCTCTCGCGCTCTTGCGTTCTTGCGTTCTTGCGTTGTGCGCTCTTGCTCATGGCTCAAATGAGAGTTCTGGCAATTTGTTATGAATGAGCACATCCACAGTCAGCGCCAGAGCGGCACTCGCGATAGCGCTATGCAGCGCTGCCTCAAGCACACCAGCTGAGTCGATGATCCCCGCATCAGCCATCATAACAATTTGTCCGGTCTGTACATCAAGGCCATAGCCAGGCCCAGCCTGATCGATATTTGCCATCCATTGGCTTGGATCATAGCCAGCATTCCAGAGAATCGTGCGGGTTGGCTCTTCGAGTGCCTGGGTCAGAATGCGATAGGCAGTGGTCTCATCTAGATCGTTGGATTGTGCGGCCAACTCGCGTAATTTCGCACGGCAGGCCAGCAGTGCAATGCCTCCACCAGGCACGATGCCTTTGCCAATTGTTGAACGAACGGCCGCAACGGTTCGCTCAGTCAGTTCCTTACGTACCTTAATGTCGATGTCACTGATCCCACCGACCCACACGACCGCTGTTCCACCAAGCAGTTTTCCTAGCCGCTGTTGGATCTTTTGGCGAATCTGCTGATCATCGGCATAATCATAGGCTGCACGTAGATTTGCAACATGGGTTCGGATGGCGCGTGGATCACCCTTACCACTGACAATACCGAAGAACTCTTCATCGGCCCAAGCGCGCCGCGCGTGCCCGAGATCGTGTGGACGCAGGGTGCGCAGTGTGTCGCCGGCCACACTAAGGAAGAGCCGCGCTCCGGTCAGGACAGCGATATCATCCAGCATTGCCGATTGCCCACTAACAGCATCTGGTGCTTTCACCACAGCGATGTTACATGGCCGTGGGGCTTGGCGTAGTGCAAAGAGTGTAGCGAGTGCAGGTTCGGATATCTCACGCGCAATAATCAGTAGATTCTCGATCTGAGCCGAGTCGATCGCATGCAGCAGTGGGATCAGTTCGGCTGGTTCCTTGATAGCGAGATCACATACAAGTATCGTTGCATCGTGTAACTCAAGCCGCCGATTTGGTTGCTCAGCGAGCATCCATTCTGATAATGGTTTGCCCTTATAGTAGGTTCCGATCACATATTGGCGCTCTAGCTCGCGGCCTTTCCCAGAGCGGATTTCGATTGCGCCATATTCGCTGACGGTATCGAACACCTCAGCCAGCATGTCTGCGATCGGTTCATCCTGGCAAAGCCCTAGCGCCATATGTGCGATCTGCTGGCGCCCATGCAGCGGCGTTGCGATGGTACTCAGTTCTGTGAGCAGGGCAGCGAGGCCACGATCCAGATACTGACGCATACGCATCGCACTACCGCCAGCTTGAATATATGTCACACCGCGATTATAGATATACTGGAACAGTACCGCAGTAATCGCGGTGCCATCGCCGGCACGCTCATGTTGCCCCCAAAGCACATGGCGGAGGAACATTGCGCCTGTATCGGCATCACGATTTGGTAGTTGGAGGAAGCGGCGAGCGATCAGCCCTGCGTTGTCGAATAATTCTGGCCGCTTATCGCCAGGGCCAACCGGCTCAACAGCAACCACACGCGGCACTGGCCCGAGTGTCGGGCGTACCGCGTTTGCAAGAATATTGATCCCACGTTGGAGGCCCTGATATGTCTGGGGCTGAAATGTGATCGAGGGAGTCCGCGGCTTCTGCTTGAACGTCGAGGTTGGTTGGTTTCGTTTCATGATCTAGCGCTGCGACAAGCGGAACGCTGCCACAGAGTGTAAAAGGAGTGCAAAAGCTAGGGCTGTCGCGGCATTAACCCTTCAAACCCGAGAGCGAGATACCTTCAATGAATGAACGCTGGGCGAAAAAGAACACAAACAGAATCGGCATCGTGACAATCGTGCTGACTGCCATGAGATACGGATAGGCAAGCTGCTTGTTGCCGACCTCACCCATTGCCCTTCCCATGCGCTGGATCGCTAGTGCAAGCGTCCACTCTGGTTCGCTGTTAATATAAATCAATGGGCCGAGATAATCGTTCCACGCTCCCAGGAAGGCGAAGAGCGCTACGACTGTGAGCGCCGGCTTACAGAGCGGCAGAATGACTTGAATCAGTGTCTGAAACTCATTCGCACCGTCAATCTGCGCTGCCTCAGAAAGTTCCATTGGGATTGAGCGAAAAAACTGGCGCAGCATAAAAATGAAGAAGGCATCGGCAAAGAAAGCTGGCACCACTAGCGGTAGGTAGGTATTGATCCAACCCATTTGCTTGAAGATAATGAACAGCGGCACTAAGCGAACCTGAAACGGGATCATCAATGTCGCTAGGCAGATCGCGAAGATCGTATCGCGCCCTGGCCAACGCAGCCGTGCAAATGAGTATGCGACCAGTGCCGACGATAACACTGTGCCAATCGTCGATGGGATCGCGTACTTGACGATCGTATTGAACGCGAACAGGTTGAAGTTCTGCACCGTCCAGGCATTCCAGAAATTAACGACATATGCTGGGCTTGGGATCCAACGCGGTGGAACCGAAAAGATCTGGTCGTCATCTTTCATGGCCGATGACGCCATCCAGTAGAATGGCATCATGAAACTAACTGCCAGCGCTATCAGGATCGCATACCGACCGATGACCGCCAGGCGATCCGTGGTGGCGCGCCGATTCGCATGGATCGCATCAAGTGCACGAGGCGTTGGTATACTTTCGGCTCCCATATACGTCCCCTTCTTATTCGCTACGGTAGTAGACCCAACGAGCCGATGACCTGAATAGAATGATCGTAAAGGTGACAATGATCAGGAACAGAATCCAGGCCAACGCTGACGCCTTGCCCATCCGTAGATACTGAAAAGCGTTTCGATACAGGAAGATCGAGTAGAACTCGGTGGAGCGGTTTGGGCCACCCTGGGTTAGCAGCCAGGGCAGTGCGAAGTTCTGGAAGCCGCCAATAAAGGCCAGCACCATATTGAACAGGATCACCGGACTGCACATCGGGATCGTGATATTCCAAAATCGAGCCGAGCTACTAGCACCATCGATCGTCGCCGCATCATACAGTTCACGTGGCACATCCTGCAGTGTGGCGAGGAAGATGACCATCGCGCCGCCCTGCATCCATGTATTAATCAACAGCAACGTTGGCTTGGCATAGTCGGGGTTGGAAAGAAATGGGATGGTCGACAACTTAAGTGCGATCAGGGTCGCGTTGACCGCCCCATACTGGATATTGAGCACAAACGCCCAAACTGACGACACAACAATGATTGGTACGATCGAAGGGAAGAAAAAAACCGCACGGAATAGCGACCGAGCGAACATCTTTGTGTTGAGCAGCACCGCCATGAGAAAGGCAGCGACCACTCCCGATGGCGCGCTTAACACCACCCACCAGAGTGTATTCCGGACAACAAGAAAGAAATCCTCGTCAGTTAACAGGTTCTCATAGTTCGTGAGGCCAATGTATACTGGCGGGCTTAGCAGATCGTAGCGGGTGAGGCTATAGTAGAGCGATGATAATATAGGGAAGACCGTCCATAACACAAAACCCAACAGCCATGGGGAGGCAAAGAGGAGGCCATAGAACAATTCGCGTCGGCGCGCACGTGACATCCGTGGCACCCTAGTGATCGCTGCTGCCATGCGCACCTCACAAGAGTTAGGAAGATTTACTGGAGGTCAAGGGAGAACAATGTTCTCCCTTGACCTAGTCCGCGTCTATTAACTGGCGTACCCTGCCTCTTTCCACTCCTTTTCGGCATCCTTCTGGAGGTTGGCTGCAGCATCCTTGGCTGTCATCTCGCCACGGTAGACCTTCTCAAAGTACTGATTGTACTTTGTGTTAACGAAGGTCTCGATCTCGCACCACAGCGGGTAATGCCACTCATTGGCCTCCTTGACCGACTTGATGTAGAAGTCGAGGCCTGAAAACGCTGTCGAGTCGATCGACTGAACATAGGGCTGGAAATCGGGCAGCCAGCCGACCGACTTGAAGACCGGGTCACAGTGCTCCTTCGTATTGAGGAACTCAGCTACTGGCCATGCCCATTCATGCGGGTTCTTGGCATCTTTGTAGAGGAAGACCATATGCCCGCCACCCTGCTGGACCTTCTTGCCCTTGCGAGCGTCCGTTACTGGCATCCAGGTCGCACGATTGAGCTTGCCAATTTCCGGCTTGGTCAGCGTTGTTTCACCAGGGTGCCAATACCCTTCCAGAATCATCGCCTGGACTCCAGACTCGTATGAGCCGCCCCACTGGCCTTGCCCATCGACTGAGCGAAAACCGGCGAGATTATCTGGGCCAATGATCTTGACGAACTCAGCCAGGGTTTCAAGCCCCTCGACCATGAGTGGGTTGTCGATGTTGAACGTCCTGGTGTTGGTGTCGAACCAATCGAAGCCCCATGAGTCCGAAAGGAACGTGCCGTCGCTGGTTGCAAACAAGCCACCCTCTGCATCAGTCGGGTCATAGCCAATCTGCTTCAGGTTGCCAGCACTGTCGAACTTGGTCAATGCCTTGTGCCACACCAGCATGTCGGCCCAGGTCACCGGCGGTTTTTCTGGATCGAGCCCAGCTTCCTGAACCAACTTGGTGTTATAGTTCAGGCCGCGCCGAACGAAGGCTTCGATGCCGGAGACACCATACTGTTTGCCTTTATAGAACTGGCCGTTCCAGGCAGCCTCGGAGAAGTTCTCCTTCTTTAGGATGCTGCTAGTGGCAACAAAATCGGCAACCTCGATCGCCTGTTGTTTAAGCACTTCGCTGCGCCGAACCTCACGCTCACGCTCCTGCTCG
>JANLSE010000228.1:0-11532 GCA_031362265.1 Roseiflexaceae bacterium | reverse complement strand
TCCTGACACTCCCCGAAGGCGAGAGCTACCTTGGCTTTATCTTTGCGCGTAGCAATACGCCTGCCGATGTGGAGAAAGCGCTACGCTCAGCCCACGCATGCCTGGAATTTCGGATCGTGCCACATATTGAGCTCTAGTCAGCGATGGAACACACGGAGACACGGAGACAGGGTGACCAAATAGCGCATAGCGCACAGCGCAAAAGAGGCACGCGTTACTTATAGCTCTTGCGTTCTTGCGCTTTTTCGCTCTGCGCTTTCTATTTACGCTGTGGGCCACCCTTTGTCCGCTGTTGTTGCGGTGTCCAACCTTCGGGGAGCTGGGCGCCTTCGCTAAAAAAGAACTCTTCCATCTGTTGAAGCAGAATCTGTTGGGCGCGCGGATCCGCTAAACTAAGCCCATAGTGGTTAATAACGACTGTTGCTTGGGCTGGCCATAATGCCCATGCCTGTTTTGAGACATGCTCAAAGATTCGTTCTCCAAGCGCGCCCGCAAATGGCGGTCGATCCAGGCCAGGTAGTTGTTTACCGATCTTCACACAATCAACCATTCGCATCATGGCAGCCTCCTGAACGATCAAACTAGTGCTATTATACCATTGTGCGGCAGTATCAGAAGGCAGTAGCGTGCAACGGCCAAACCGGCAATCATTCCCACCAAAACTAATCCTCTTCGGCACACCTAGCCCATCCTCACTACTGGTTTTCAAGCGGCTGATCGGCGCAGGTATGACCCCGATCGCTATCATTATTCCAGATACTGCTCCTACGGCACCAGCAATTTCCTACCGACATGCGCCGACATTACGCTCACCAATACCAGTGACACAACCATTTGTCCAATACTCTTTGGTCGAAAGCGCCTGGAGTCAGGGGGTTCCAGTGCTCGCTATTGGGCCTGGTTGGAGCCGTGAGACTCTGGATAGCATTGCAACGCTTGGCGCAGATCTGATCTGTATCGCGTGCTTCCCTTGGCGTATCCCGCCTGCACTGATCGCCATCCCACCATATGGGTTTCTAAATATCCACCCATCACTGCTCCCAAACCATCGCGGGCCAGCACCAATCTTCTGGACACTCTGGAATGGCGAGGCGAGTACCGGCGTTACGCTCCACGCGTTAGATGCTGGGTTCGATAGTGGGCCAATTGTTGCCCAACAGGCACTCGATCTGTCAGAGGGGATGAGTCACCAGGAGGTTGAACACCAACTTACCCAGCTTGGAGCAGATTTGCTTATTTCGGCAATAAAGGATGGCACAGTATTGAGTGGCTTGCGGCGCAACCAGGCGCAGGGCGGCTCGTACGAACCATGGCCATCTACTGATGCGTATCGCATCAGCCAGCAGTGGTCAGCGCGCCGCGCATATATCTGTATCCGTGGCCTGAGTGAGATCGGTGGACCCTTCCACATTCGACTACCAGATGCGGATTTTGAGATTACGGATGTGCTTGGTTACGACCCAGCGGGGGTTTTGGGTCAACCCTACATAAACACGGGCGACATCTGGGTTCAGATGTCGCCCGGAGTGCTTCACACCCGTGGAATACTACTTACCTCGACCGAAGAGCGCATAGCCTGAGCCTGCCCATTCAAGGCCAACGGCACGGCCAAGTGGCGCACCAGCTTGATTAATTGGCAGAATACTTACAAGCGGCCGCGTACCAGGTGTTACACTGACCATATAACCAGCTGCGCCCGAAAAACTAGCCACAGCTGCGCCAGCTGCACTCAAGCCACCACCAGTAAGGATCGCCTGAATTTGCGGCTTGCCATCAGCACCCGCCTGGACAATAACCATCTCACTCGCTGGGCCTTTGTAGGCAGAAAACCCTGGTTGTGTGAAGGTCGCATCTGGAACCACACCTTGGGCGAGTTTAATACCAACGAGATCAGCAATTTTATCGCCGTTCAAATCACCACTGGCGAGGATCGTCCATTCTGGGCCAACAAGTGCCGATCCGGGGGCTGCTGCCGCAGGTGCTGGCGCTGGTGCCGGTGCTGGCGCAGGCTGAGCAATAATCGCAGTAGGCGTGCCAGGCCCAGGATATGATTGTGTCGAATTGAAACCCGGTTCGCCAGCCTTGGTAGCACCTGCTGTCGCGGTAGCATTACGAGCAGCATTACCAGGGTTCAGTTCACATGCCCCAAGCATCAGCACAGATACCGCCAGTAACACCAGGCGATGTAGCATCGAAGACATACAATTCCTCCGTCTTCAGGATGATTCCGTTATAGGATACTACATTTACGTATGGATGGCTAGAGGTTGATTGTTATAGGGTGCAACGTAACATCTTGCACATACGCCTGACCACGTTGGTCGCACGTGAAACACCGCAGAATATGCTGGCGTCTCTGCATCTTTGCGCCTTTGCGCCTTTGCGTTGAAATGGCCTTCTCCCACAAGCATCTATGTTGTATAGGCTTCAATAATGGCACGCAAACAGGCCTCTGCCTCTTGCTCTTCGGCGGGGCCAAGTGCATGTGGGCCATACCGTACCCGTTCAAACAGTCGCGTCAAGCGCCGAATATGCACCTCACCCAAGCCCGAAGCTGCTAAACGCAGCTCAAACTCACGTGGCGTCATACTGATATCACGGGCAACACCGCGTCGAGTATTAATCAGGCGTACCATCTCTGTATAACAACGCGTAATCGTATCGCGTAGATCCGCACCAGATTGCAGATTCACCAAGACAACCCGAGCCTCCTCAACAAGCTCGTCAAGCGGGTTGTCTGTGGTACGTGAACGTTGAATCCGGCGGAAGAGCAGCCAAGCAGCCACCATAACGCCAAGAACAAGGATAAGTGTCATCGCTGTTACCACCCATTCAGGCGGATGTGCCACAAAATCTGGCGTACTTGTTTGGGGTTGAATCCCAGCTTGAGGCGCTGCCTGTGCAGCAACTATGCCCGATGGTACGACTGGAAGCGGCTTCTGAACAACTGCCTCACGCATCAGTAATACCCCAAATATCAGCAGCAGATAAATTGGTAAATTGTGTAAGAGATCGCGACGTAATGAGGGCGAGACCACAAAAGCAATCGCAGCTAGAACTAAACCAACTGCTGCAACCGCTGGTAGCCAACCCGGTAGATCCAGCTTCTGCCGCACACCTGATCCGCTTGGGGTTCCAAACTGGAAATCTAGGTTCAGTGGCTGGCCCGGTTTGAGGGTCAGATCATGCAGGCCAGCAGCAAGCAGTATCAGCAAGAGAGCTGCCGCACCAATTAAGAAGAGCGTTCGCGTTCGCTGCTTCATGCAATTTTCTCCCGCCACCAATCATCAACCGCTGCTTCCCAGGATCCCTGAAAGTATCGTGAAACATATTCTGCATAGGTGGCCCTACGCCGCACATAGAGCTCACGCACAATCTCTTGGCCAGCGCGGCCTGTTAGCGCCTGAACCGCGAGGACAATACGCTCTGTTGCGAGACGAAATGCGGCCTCACCTTGGCCAGCTGTTGCCGATCTTGGGTTATTGCCAAGCACCCCCGATTCGCGAATAGTTCCAGCAACTTTATCAAATTCCTCAAGTGCCACCAAACGTGGGCGTAGCGCTTGGAGTAGGGCTGTTTCCCAGTGCGCAGCGTGATCCAGCATTTGCTCATCCACCAAAGCCAGTGGTGGAATGACCAGAACCAGCAAATCATGGGTTGCCATCGCATGTTCAGCTGCATCCATCAACACGAGATCATGCCCATACCCATAATGCCCAGTTATAACAACAATAACGTGAAAGCCAACCCGCGCTAGCTCGCCAAAGATGCCATCCCACAGTTCCTGCATAATCTCGGCACGGATACCAATTGAGAACGCATGTGGCATTGGGGCAATTGGCCACCAAGTTGTTGGCAATAACACGCCACCTGTTCGCCGCACAACCCGTTCTGCCGCAGATTCGGCAATCAGACCCTCAGTGCCAAGCGGCAAGTGTGGGCCATGCCATTCTAATGCCCCCCAAGGAAGGTAGGCAAATGGAGTTAGAGCAAGGATCTGTGTTAGCTCATCCGGTCGTAGCTCGGCATAGCGCCCCCATGATGGCGTCTCAGTCATGTGATGGCACTCCTGGCAATTCGGCGAATATGATCCGTTGCACATCACGGCCTGGTAAACTACGCCAAAGCACATCCTCGCGTGAAAGCTCCTCGGGGCCAACAGTCACAACCGCCGCTACATCGCGGCGATCAGCATCGCGTAGATTGGCTGCCAGATGGCGACCACGAACATCCACCTGTGCTGCCCAGCCACGCATACGTAGTGCCTGCGCAACACGCAATGCATATGGGTATATGGTGTCGTCGGTAGCTGCCACGAGAACATCTGCACGTACATGCTGTGGTTCAGGTTCGATAGCGGCCACAATACGTTCTAGGCCATACGCAAAACCGCTTGCTGGAACAGGTTGACGACCACCTAATGCCATAACCAGGTCATCATAGCGACCACCGCCACACAATTGCAACTCGCCATCGTTGGTATAGATCTCAAAAATCATGCCAGTATAATAGTTTAGGCCGCGCCCAAGCCCAAAATCCAAAACGATCCGATCCTCTGGCACGCCATGCACAGCGGCTAACCGCAGAATAGCCCAAAGTTCATCAATAGCCTCTGTCGATAGATCGAATGCCTGGAGCAGAGCAGCCGCAGCGGGCAATGCTGCGGCTGGCGCACCCTCGATCACACACAACTGTGCCAGAAAATCCAATGCACGTTCGATCTGGCCCTGTGGATCACTGCGCCGCAATTTACGCACCAGCCGGCCAACAATCTCCTCTGGTGGGCGTGTGCCAAAGCGCAGATTAACACCAATCGTGCGCAAGGCATGTAAGAGCAATGCCTCAGCTTGTGGATCATCCAAGTTTGCGATCAAATCGGCGTCTAGTGGCAAATCCTCGCCCTGCATTGCCTGTAACTGTTCACGGATAGTATCAGGCCCATGCTTACGCATCCGCTCCAGACTCCACGCCAGAAAGCTCTGTGTCCGTTCATTGAGTTCAAGTGCGGCAAGCACCTTACGGATCAGGCCAATATGTCCGATCCGCACGCGATAGCCAACGACACGCGCAGCATCGAGACCTGCACACGCCAATGCAAGGCATTCAGCATCAGCACGGGGCGAACTAGCCCCTATCAATTCTCCACCAATTTGGGTAAACTGCCGGTATGTATGGCGCTGCGGGCGTTCGTTACGAAACACTGGGCCAGAATAGCGTAGCCGTAATGGCATTGGCAATTCCTGCATACTGCGTAAAAACGATCTCAGCACCGAGGCTGTCCATTCTGGGCGGAGTACTAATTCGCGACCATTAAATTCAAATTCATAAACTTTACCGACAAGCTCCTCACCGAGTTTTCGTAAATACAAATCGCGCTGCTCGATAATCGGCAGATCGATCGCCTGATAGCCATAGCTTGCTATCACACACTCAATTCGTGCCGCAACAGCAGCCTGAAGCGCAACATCGGGCGGGGCAACATCGCGCATCCCACGCACTGGATCAATCATTCCCACAATGTGCCTCGTCGGATTGTGATGGCATGTATCATAGTCTGGATTGTACCCGATCCATGATAGTAGGACAAACAATAGATCCCTTGCGCAATATAAGAGCTAACTGCCTGCTTGCATGAATACTGGCAGCGCTAAACTACACGATGCAACAATCCACTGCCCAGTATCAGGGTTCGATTGCGTAGAATACAAATACGACCTTCTATCTGAAGGCTGATATGCTATACTTATGACAATACAAGCCGAGTCTATCTACAGGGGGCCTGGATGAGCGACCTGAATCCTCTCCCAACTGCCGATACGTTAACGCATGACGCTGCCTTTATTGAATATGCATCGCGCCTGCTTGGTGATTCCGAACTTGCTGATGGTATGCAGCCAAATCAGCTTGCCCAATTGGCAGCGATTGCCGAGATTCGCACCTGCCGTCCAAATGCGTTGATCTGTGATGAACACGACAAGAGCGACGAGCTCTATATCATTGAGTCAGGCTCGCTTGAAATCTGGCTCGACCCAGCCTCTGCCGGGATCATTGGCTCTGCGCCACGCCAGATCGCCGAGCTGCAGGTTGGCCAAACATGTGGCGAATTAGCATTGCTGGATGGTGGCGTCCGCTCGGCACAGGTTCGTGCAGGCCAACAAGGTGCCCGAGTAACCGTTTTTCGCCGTGATACGCTGCTTGCGCTATGTGAGCAAGATACCGGAATTGGCTTCCGGCTCATGCGTAATCTTGCGAGTGCACTCGCATTACGCCTGCGCCTGCAAGATATGCGCCTCTATTCAGCAGCAAATGACGCCAGCGGCTGATTTGACAGGGCTACCACGCTTTGTTATAATCTCTGCTTGTGCAACTCTGTTTGCGAGAGGGTGGTTCCCCACTCTCTTTATTTTGTCTTGTGGGGCAGGCCAGCGCATCGCGTGAACCGGCTCCGAATCTTTCACAACTGAGGAGTGGGTTCGTGTACGCAATCATGCGCGACCGCGGGATGCAGTATCGCGTCGAAGAAGGGCAGACTCTCGAGATTGCCCTCACCGATGCTGTACCTGGCAGTGAGTTCGAGATCAACGAGGTGTTACTGATCGGTGGCGAGCAGACAATCGTTGGTACTCCGGTCATCGAAGGTGCGAAGGTTATTGCCAAAGTCCATGGCGAATCGCAGGGCGACAAAATTGTGGTATTCCGCTACCGCAACAAGAAGCGCTATCGCCGCCGCACCGGCCATCGGCAAGATTATACGCGTGTGACAATCAGCAAGATCATTGCTGGTTAAAGAGCACCCCACGTCGCGGGGAGCAGATCGAGGAGTTGAGTAATGGCACATAAAAAAGGCGTGGGAAGCTCGCGTAATGGTCGCGATAGCAAACCAAAAATGCTAGGTGTAAAGCGCTTTGGCGGCGAGCTTGTGTTGCCAGGCAATATTATTGTTCGCCAGAATGGCACCAAAATCAAGCCTGGCGTCAATGTAGCACTTGGCCGTGATTTCACGATCTATTCTAAGATTGCTGGTCATGTTGAGTTCCGCAATTTCTCGCGCACCCAAAAACAGGTCAGCGTGGTACCACTACCACAAACCGAAACAGCTGTCAGTTAGGGGATCATGGGGACATGAAGAAGAATATTCACCCAAAAGTTCATAACACGGTGATCGTATGCTCAACGTGTAGTACACAGTGGCCAACAACATCAACGCGCGATAATATCCGCGTCGACGTTTGTGCAAAATGCCACCCATTCTACACAGGCCAGCAGCGCATCGTTGATACCGCTGGCCAGGTTGATCGGTTCATGCGCCGCCTGCGCACGAGCCAGACACAACAGGCCGATGCTGCCCGCCGACGCGATGAGCGCAGTGTACCTGAGCCAAAGAAGCACAGCCTCTTGCGCGAAATCTACGGCGATGATGTCGAGTAGTTAGGGCCGGAGAACAACAATCAGGCCAGTAGCGGTGCGATACGCATCATTACTGGCCTTTATGCTGCCTTACTACCTGGCGAACCAGGGTTTACTGATCCTCGGCTCGCGACTCCTAATCTCGGTATACTTCGATCATGCGCCGTGCATGCTCATGCACCTCATCACGAAGTGCAGCAGGCATCAATACCTCAACATCCGCACCCCAGCCCAATACCCACGAGCGCATTTCACGCGTTCCGCCCACTCGCAGAAACAAATCACACCCACCATCTGCCAAATCGTGCACCCGTTGGCTATGGTGCCAGATGCTTTCTTTCACACGTGCAGCAACTGCTGGTGAAAAGCGCAACTGGACCTCCACCTCTGCATCGTCCATAATTCCCCAGGCCGATGCGAGATGTACATATGGGTCGAAGCTATCGGGAATCGTATAGGAGGCATCCATCGCCTCCGCATCAATAATCCGTTCAAGCTTAAAGGTACGCAATGCACCGCGCAAATCATCTTGGGCAATTACATATGCAGCCGGTTCACTACGTGAAACTTCCAGAAAATACGGGCAGATAACTCGCTCAGTTGCTTCGCCTGTAGCAGCACGATAGCGAATGCGCACCTTACGCCGATCTGCCCATGCACGTGTGATTGTCTCAAGCGCGAGAATATAATCGCTGCGCAGTATTCGCCTACGAATAACCTCTGAAACTTGGGCAAGATGACTTGAAATAGTACCATCGGGCAGGCCAGCTGCCAGCTTTTGGAGAACAGCGACAACGTGAGGATTATGTTCGTCGCTATGGTGCGAGAGCAATCGCGCCGCGAAGTACAACGCAATCGCCTCGTTCAGGTTAAGCCGCACTGTTGAAAGGTAGCGTTCACGGGTGATGCCGTAACGCCCGGCATCCTCCCAAATCGGCACACCCATCTCCTCAAGTGAGAAGAGATCACGATAGATCGTGCGCCGATCAACACCACTACGCTCAGCAAGATCTGCGACACGCAAGCCTTGCGGTGCGTTATAGAGCAAGCGCTCCAAGCGACTTAGCCGTGCAGCCTTGCTCTGGATACGATCCATGCCACCCAACCGCTCAAACAAGACCAGAGAGCTTGATCGCAATCATGACGGCGAATAACAACCCTGCCCAAAGCAAAATCTTGAGCATATCACCGCGTGCACCTATATAGTCCGCAGTGTAATCGGCTGGCGCAACTACTGGGCGTGTTGGTGCCGGGCGGCGGTTCTGGCGCGTCACACGGGTAGATGTACGCGGCGACATATTCACCATCCCGCCAAACGGCTCTGCGGCAACCTCAGCCTCGGCTGCCTCAAGTGCAACCTGATCAATATCTTCACTCTGAAGGTTACGAGTCGTCTTTATATGAGCGCGATTTGTGGTGCGCGCATTCTGTTGGCGGCGCTGCGCCCGAGATTGCGAAGGCATGCGGACTCCTTTATAGCGCAGAGCGCAGAGCGCAAAGCGCATAACACTGTATAGCCTCTAGTGCTTCTTATTGAACTGTCTTTACGTTTCAATCCATCTGTTGTACGCTGTGCCCCGTGCGCTTTACGCAGCTAGATTATACCACACCCGTGCTATACTTCATAGGCAAGGATTTCGCAAATGAGCGGGGAGTCGTCTATGTTGAACCGGTTATTGCGTGGAGTGCGTACCCTCTTTGGCGCGCCTGAAACTGGGCTTTCGCAGCTGCTCCACCCCGCACCAACCTACGTTACACCCCGTGTACTGCTCATTATTCACAATCCGCCGGTCGTTTCAGAAGGCGGGCACCGTTTGACCCAAATCTTCGGCTGGAACGACCCTGACACCCTAGCGGCTCAATACGCTCAGGATCTTGCAGAATGTAGTGGTGGTTATCTACGTTACCACATTGTGGATCGTATTCAAGCAGATTTCTTCCCACTTAAGCTCGATGGATTCCGCTATACTGGTGATAGTTATGTTCAGGGTTGGCGTACACGGCGCATGCATGAGCCAGATCGGATTGATTACGAAGCACAGATTCGTGAGTTTCGCCTGATTGAACGCTTTGAGAATAATGAGTTCGATGAAGTTTGGTTCCTAACGTTTCCATATGCTGGCGATTATGAATCAACCATGGTTGGCAATCGCGCGTTCTGGTGCAATTCGCCACCCGTACCAAATACCGGGCATTGCCGTGGGCGCTTCATGATGATGGGCTTCAACTATGAACGCGGTGTCGATTGTATGCTCGAGAACTTTGGCCATCGCACCGAATCGATCATGAGCCATGTCTTCCGTAACCACGCACCTGAACAGAACCTATGGGAGCTCTTTACGCGCTACGACCGAAGCCATCCTGGTAGAGCTCAGTGCGGCAATGTGCATTTTGCACCAAGTAGCGAGCGCGACTACGATTGGGGTAACCCACGCCCAGTAACCAGCTACTGCGATGATTGGCTCAGCTTCCCACATATGCCAGGCAATCCACGCATCGTTACCCGTGATGAATGGGGCGGTGGCGAAATGCGGCTACACCACCTCTGGTGGCAGAATCATCTACCACGTACCAGCGGCGAGCTGTTTGGTATCAGCAACAATTGGTGGGAATACCTTGTACTAGCGCGCAATCCTGATGAACCTGCGCTTCCGCCGAATGGGCTGCTCGGGCGGTAGTTTCAACCATACACATTGCGTTTCCCAGAAACATCCGCCTCTGGACGGACAAACATCGCACATTTGTTGTGGTACAATGGCCATACATCAATAATCAATTGTTAACGCCTTGCAGATGCAGGGTGGCTGTGAGCCAGAACTGTGCTCGCAGCCCTTTTTTTCGGGAGGTGCTATGGCTCAGCAGAGCGAATTTACGGTTGCTGGCTCATACGTGTATGATCAACGTAACACAAAACGCTGGATTGTGTCGCATATTCTGCGCTACCCACACTTTCTAGCGCTTTCCGCTGGTGGCCTGATTTTGGGGTGGACCTGCTATTCCGGCGCACAACGCATGGTTGGTATCGTTGCCGAAGCCTTCATTGCCCCAAAGTCCGGTGTTGACCCACTGCTTGGCCTGGCATTGACAATCATGGCGCTGCTGGCTGGCGATGGCCTGTTTAACCTAACGGCGAGCATGTCGACTGAAAATATTTCGAACCGTGTTCAAGCCGATACCCGCGAAGAGCTCTATCGTGGGCTACTTGGTAAGAATCAGGCCTTTCATGATCGCCAACGTACCGGCGATATTATGGCGCGTGCCACCGATGACACCGGGCAGATCGGCGGCATGATCATGCCAGGGGCCATGCTACTCTTCGAATCATTTCTGGGCCTCGTGATCCCAATTACCTTCATTGGCTCAATCAGCCTTGAGATGTTGGTCGTCCCAATCCTGTTTGTGATTGGCTATTTTTTCAGTGTGCGCTATTACATGGGGCTACTGAACCCAATTATCATCCGTCAGCGCACCCAATTTGGCATTATGAATGCTGGGCTGGAAGAAAGTGTTTCTGGCATTGAGGTGGTGAAGGCCAGTGCCCGTGAAGTCTTTGAGCGTGCCAAGTTCCGTAATAGCGCGCGCCGTTACCGCGATCTATTCATTATGCAGGGCGAACGCGAAGCACGTTACTTACCACTTCTGCTCTATGGGTTGGCAGTTGGGCTGGCCTTCCTCCACGCCATGTGGGCCTACACACAGGGCCGCTTATCGATTGGCGGTATCATCGGTGTTATGTCGCTCATGGCCGTATTGCGCTTCCCAACCTTCATCTCACTCTTCTCAATTTCGCTTGTGCAAGCCGGGATCGCCAGTGCCGAACGCATTCTGACAGTGATTAAGGCCAAAACAGATTTGGATGAGAATGCTACCGGACATCAGGCTCTCATTCAGGGCGAAATCACATTCGAGCATGTTGATTTTGGCTATGAGGATGGCCTCGTACTCTCCAATATATCGTTCCATGTAGCACCAGGCAAAACACTCGCGATTGTCGGGCAAACCGGCTCTGGCAAAAGCGCACTAACACGCTTGGTGAACCGTACCTATGATGCAACCAAAGGGCGGGTGCTTGTCGATGGTATCGATGTACGCGATTGGAGTCTCGATTCGCTGCGCTCACAGATC
>JANLSE010000133.1:0-16324 GCA_031362265.1 Roseiflexaceae bacterium | reverse complement strand
TGCCTCAACACCAACAATTTTCTGGCTGTCGAGCTCAACAATCGGTTGATAATGAATACGCAATTCGTCACGTTCGATCGCCCAGCGTAGCTCTGATTCAATCTGGAGTTGTAGCATTGCCTGCGCGTGCATGGTTGTATCGAACACAACTGCACGCGCTTTTCCACTTATTTTGGCATGATACATTGCGGTATCTGCATCACGAATAATGTCGGTTGCACTGAGGTATTCCGAACTGCTAAGCAGAATACCGATACTGGCTGCTGTAAATACTTCTTGTTCACCCAGATGGATTGGCATTGAGAGTGTTTCCTGAATTCGGCTGGCAATCGTACGCGCCATATGCTCATCGTGAACATCATAGAGCAGTAGGGTGAATTCATCCCCGCCCAGCCGCGCTACGGTATCGCCTGGACGAATACAACTCTCTAGCCGCTTTGCGATGGTGATCAGCAATTGGTCGCCAGCCACATGGCCAAGGCTATCGTTGACAGTCTTGAAGCGATCCAGATCCAGAAACATTACGGTAAATTGTGCTGAGGCATGGCGCCGTAGGCGGTTCAGGGCAGTTTCAAGGCGATCAAGAAAGAGCACGCGATTGGGTAATCCGGTCAGGCCATCGTGTAGAGCATCGTGAAGTAGCTGCTGTTCAAATGTCTTGCGATCAGTAATATCAGTCTGCGATCCTGCCATTCGAACTGCCTGGCCTGAATCGTTCCACACCGCCAGGCCACGACAGAGCATCCAACGATAGCTTTCATCGTGATGCAACATGCGATATTCATACTCAAAATGAGTAATCAATTGGTGGTGATGGGCGGTAAGGCGAACCTCTAGGCGCTCACGATCATCAGCATGCACACGCCGTATCCATTCATCCACTGTATGGCCAATTTCATGCTCCTCGAAGCCAAGCATAGCCTTCCAGCGTGGTGAGAAATAGATTAGATTGGTACGCAAATCCCAATCCCAGAGCCCATCATTCGCGCCGCGAGCGGCAAGGGCATAACGTTCCTCGCTTTCGCGCAGGGCAACCTCTGCCGACTTTGCTGCACTGACATCGCGAACAACAGCTACACCGCCAATCGACATCCCATCGGCCTGTTTTAATGGCCGTGCCGTGACACTCAGCCACTGAACTGGTGTTTCGGGTGATGGAGCAAACATCAACTCAAGGCTATCGGTTTCATAGCCAAGGATTGCTTGGCTTAGTGGCAGATCGGAACGCTCATAGTGCTGTTTCTTGCCCACAGTTCGAAATACCGAAACCTGGGCAGTCTCACCAGGCAGAAGATCCTCCAGATGTGCGCCTAATATGTGCTTTGCAACAGGGTTCACATGAACCAGGCTTCCCTGCATATCAACCACCAATACACCATCACCCATACTATTGAGGATGGACTCGAGAATAGCTGTCTGCCGTTGGAGCGATACAGCTTGTTGTTCGGCTAGGGCTGTACGCTCAGCAATACGTTGCTCAAGTGTTTCCTGGTAGGCCCGCTCTTTCAGTTGAAGCCGATATTTTTCGAGGCATGAATTCACGCGCGCTTTGAGAAAGACAGGATTGAATGGCTTTACAAGATAATCTTCCGCACCGAGATTGATACAGGTGATGATTTGATCCATATCTGAATCTGCCGAGAGCATCAACACAGGTACATCCTGGGTAGTAGGATTCGCTTTCAATTGGGTAAGAACCTCAATCCCATTCATCTCTGGCATCATGACATCGAGTAAGACGAGATCAATCGAGTTGGTGTTTATTAGGCGCAGAGCCGACAGGCCATCGGCTGCCATGAAGATGTGGTGCCCCTGGATTCGAAGATTGCGCCCCAGAATGTCTCGGATTGTCTCATGATCATCGACGATAAGTATCGAGCCGTAACGATTGTGCAACGACATGGATTGCTCCTGCTGGGTTGGGTCTATTGAGCACGAAACATGGCTCTATCAGCATTACTCATCATGGTTCGAGTGCATGAGTGGTGCCTTTTAACTCAGTGTACAACCCGCTGTACTTAGCAATAGCCTTCACATACTAATCATTGGTCTACGCATTTTGGCGTATTTCACCCCTGATCTGACTGTAACATGTGATAACTAGATTTAGCATCGTACTAATGCAATGAAATAATCTCATCTCCGGTCATGTTTCGCAACCTACATTCGGTATCAAATCAGGCACAATTTGCGACAAAAATCTTGCGATTATTTTGATTATTTCACACTACAGTATGTAGTAAATCACATGCTACATAGCTATTGCCCACAGGGCTGTGGGCAATAGCTATGTGATATAGCATTGGGCATTGTGGAATGCAGTTACCTAAGAACTACCTTTGTCCATGCCGTGATCCAGCTTTCACGGTTTTGATCAATAGTAACTGGAGGAACCGTGGTTACCTGAGTTGGGATCGGAGCAAATGTGGTAAAGAGGGTTGGCAATGCTGCTGCAGGAAGCACTGGGTAGACAAACATCTGGAGTGGCATATCTTCTTGGAAGCGCTTGCTGAGCATAAAATCAATGAATTGCTGCGCAAGCTCGCGTTGCTTTGTGCCCTTAAGAATACCTACATGCTCAATCTGTTCAAAACTACTATCGAGCAGATTAGCGGTTGGCGGCTCGCTGAGTTTACCATCGCTGAAATAGACCTCGGCAGCCGGGCTGGTGGCATATGAGACAACTAATGGGCGCGGGCCTTGGCCACTTGACCCACTGAATTGTGTGTAGTAAGCATCACTCCAGCCCTCAACGACAAGAACATCGTTCGCTCGCAACTCACGCCAGTAATCGAGCCAGGTATAGGTGCCATCCACCCCAAATTTGGCGATTGTTGCGAGCATGAAGGCTAGGCCAGGTGATGAGGTAGCTGGGTTCTCTACGACAAGTTTGCCTTTCCATTCGGGTTTGGTGAGATCGCGTAGATCGGTAGGTGGTGTAAGTTGATGCTGCTGGAGATACCCTTTATCGTAATTGATTGTCACATAACCAACATCAACCGGTAGTAACTGATGGCTTGGATCGAGCTGCAACTGCATTGGGATTACCGCGAGTGCTGGAGCTGCATATGGCTCAAAGATACCAGCTGCAATGGCGCGGCTCAGGAAGGTATTATCCACACCATAGAAGAGATCCGCTAATGGTGCATCCTTGCTCAGAATAGCCTTATTGAGTGCTGCGCCAGCATCACCAGATGGTAGCACAACAACCTTGACCTTCGCCTGCTGCTCAAACTCGGCAATAATGTCCTTACTGACTGCAAAGCTATCGTGGGTCATAATCCGAAGTTCGACAGGTACACTCACAGTCGCAACTTCAGCTTGAGGGCTAGGGACGCTGGGTTGTGGGCTCGGGACTGCTGATGGTGTGGGTGTAGCGGGTGTGGTACTGCATGCAGTGAAGCAGATCAGGGCTACTAGAATGAGCACTACTCTTCGTGGCATAAGCCTATTCTCCTCTAACAAAAGCGATAACAAAAACCGCCAGCCAAGGTAGGCCGGCGGTTTGATGACCGCAATGCTTTCCTCCGCTGGTATCAACCAGTTCAGGTTCGAAGGGTCGGCGGAATGAATGTCCACCCTCTCAGCCAGGCTGCCCTGGCTCCCCTAGCGTTCTTAAATTGTACAGCGAGAACGTACCACAGCCAATCTGAACTGTCAAACCATTTGCTGAGCGACACGACGCAGTTCATCGATACGGAAGGGTTTTTGGATAAATGCGTTCAGTTGACCAAGATCGACTTGTTCGCTAAGCATTTGTGTGGTATAGCCACTCATCACAACAATTGGCAAACTCGGCCGAATCGCACGCAGCGCCTGCAGCATTGATACACCTGAGATACCTGGCATTGTCCAATCCAGGAGAACCCAATCGAAAGGTTCGTCTGAATCGCGCAGCAACTCGATCCCTGCTTGGCTATTTGTGGTTGCGGAGACCTGATGCCCAAGGCGCTCTAGGATACGCGTCGCAATTCGCCCAACTTCTGGCTCATCATCGATCACGAGAATTCGCTTCCTCGCATTAGATAATACCGGGGAGGCTGTATCTGCTGGGCTAACCGGCATGCCTATCTCCTTCGTGATAGGGAAGTAGCATTGGCGTAGAACAAAATAAGTAGCATCCCGGTGCTACATAAAACCAGTTAGCAACAATGTAGTACTAAGGTGTTGCTATCTGCTAATATTGTAGCACAGGCTGGCATGATTTGCCGCCTTTTTATAAGCCTATATCCGCTTGACATGCATGAAACTGCGTGCTACGATGCAGCTATGAACACATACACGATGCGCTATTATTATCAGGAGTATTGCCCATATAAGGGCTAAGGTTGTGATGCTCCACAAATCGCTTGCGTGTGTTCCGAAGCGTGGATGTCATCCACGTTTTTTTATTGTGTGAAATTGGGAGCTACAGATGAGTCTCACTGAGTTATTGACACGTGGTGTCGCGGAAATTGTTGTCGAGGCTAATTTCCGAAAGCGCCTTGAGAGCGGCAAGGCATTACGCATGAAGCAGGGTTTCGACCCGACGAAGCCAGACATGCATATTGGCCATGCGGTTGGGCTGCGGAAGCTTCGTAAATTCCAGGATATGGGCCACCAAGTCGTGCTGATTGTTGGCGATTGGACAGCCCAGATTGGCGATCCGAGTGGCCGCGATGATAGCCGGCCGCGTTTGACCGCCGAGATTGTGCGACAGAACGCTGAGACGTACATGCAGCAGTTCTTTAAGGTTGTGGATCGTGAACGAACTGAGGTGCGCTGGCAGAGTGAGTGGTTTGGTAAGTTTGATCTGGAGCAAGCTCTGAGCCTAGCTGGGCGCTTTACGCTTGGGCATATGCTCTCGCACGAGACCTTCCGCAGGCGCTATGATGCAGGCGCTCCTGTCACAATTTTGGAACTGATGTACCCGATGTTACAGGGATACGATTCGGTAGTTGTCAACCCGGATGTGGAATTTGGCGGAACTGACCAGAAGTTTAATAATCTCGCAGGGCGTGAACTCATGGGCCAGTTGAATATGATACCGCAGGATGTATTTCTGGTGCCCTTGATTGCGGGTACCGATGGCCGCAAAATGAGTAAATCATTCGAGAATACGGTCGATATTCTTATGCCGCCATTCGAAATGTTTAGCCGTGTCATGGCTATGACTGATGAAGTATTACCCTTGTACTTCGAAGTTTTGACTGACGTGCCAATGATTGAGGTTGCAGAGATTCGTAACGCAATTGCTGCTGGCAGCGTTAACCCTATGGAGTTGAAGAAGCAGCTGGCGCGCGAAATTGTTTCGCAATTCCATGACCCAGCGGCGGCCCCAAACGCCGAGGATGAGTGGGTGCGGCGCTTTAGCAGACGCGAAATCCCAGATGATATGCCAGAGCATGCTATCCAGACAGCAACAAATATCATCGACATCCTGGTTGCGGCAAACCTGGCGAGTAGTAAGAGTGAGGCGCGCAGGCTGATCGATGGTGGTGGGGTGCGTGCCAATGGTGAGAAGATCGAGAGTTACAACGTTCTGATTACGCCAGACTCGGCTACGATCCTTCAGGTTGGACGACGCAAGTTTGTGCGTGTGGTTGGGGCGGGATAGCGCAGAGCGCAAAGCGCAGAACCAAGAACCAAGAACCAAGAATGAGCCAGATCGTACGGGCGAACCTTGTGTTCGCCTGCTAAGAACAAGCGAACAAGAGAACCAAGCGTACACAAAACTGCGGAGATACACAGCCAATAAGCAAGACTCGATGAACCCGAACCGGACATGAAGGAGGGTTACCCATGGACAGCCGATCAACCAATGACCCACAATCAACTCCGGTCGCGCTGAATTGCCCTTCGTGTGGCGCTGCTTTACCTGCGGGTGAAGGGCGTGTGGAGTGTTCCTACTGTGGGACGATTGTGCTGGTGAGTAAGCCAAAGCCAGCAGAGCGTGCACCAAAACCAGGCGAGCCGAGCGATGGGGTTGTCTGGGGAACACCTACAGTCACGATTATCCAGAAACGACGGGTAGCACCCGCACCTAAACAGCAGGGTGGGTGCGTGGTTGGGGCAATCATTATTGTGGTTGTTGGCGGGATCATCCTGAGTGTATTGGCGGCAAGTGGCCTATTTGCAGGGATCGCCTTCCTGAATAATACGCCTCTCCAGTCGAGACTCTATGGCTCACGAGGGGTGACTGTGCTGACCCCAGACAAGGCACCACCCCAGATTATTGCATTTGTTCATGGTGGTGAGGAGAACAAGGAGCGGCTCGCGCTACTCGATCTAGCTACGAATAAGCGCATATGGGTTGGCCCTGCTCTTAGCGATGATGCCTATGCCAGCGCGCCGATCGGGTTCACCGATGATACGATTGTCTACCCGGATAATCGTACCCTGATAGGATTTTCGCGTGCGGATGGAACACAGCGCTGGACAAGCAACCTTACCGACCGAGTATGTGATAAGTGCCTGGTTATTGTGGGGAAGGCGGTTGTTGTGATGGCCGCCGATTTTGTGGTTCAGGGGTATGATTTGGCGAGTGGTGAACGACTGTGGACATCGGATGTGGTTGGCGATTATGGCCTACGTGAGTTACGTGTGGCAGGCGATCAGGTGCTTGTCTACGGTCGTAATGCCGATGTCGATGGGCAAATCTCACTCCTAGATCCGACAACCGGCAAGGTTATTCAGCAGTTCACCCCTGAATGCAAACTTGATGCTTTCTCTGAGGATGTCTTCTACACGAATCCAGATACCACGCAATGGCTGAGCCCAGATGGTAAGACCCTTGTGCTGTATGCCGATTATACAAAACCATGCGTCTTAGCGTACGATCCAACCACCGGCAATAAGCTCTGGCAAGCCATCCTTGAATACCCAGACAGTGGGCTTTCGTTGGACAAGACGATCACAGCCGGGGATACGGCCTTTTTTGTTGGCGCACGTGGCCGAATTTACAAAACCGAGCGAGAGAGCGGTGAGACAATCGAACTCTTTGCCAATGAGGATTATGCATTCCATACGCTTGCTGAACGTGATGGTGTTCTGATGGCAGTAGCGGTTAAGCAGCGTGGTACGCGCATAGGCGAACTATGGGGCATTGATACTAGCAGTGGCAAACGGATCTGGCAGCGTTCATTCAAGGGCGATGGCGAAATGTTTAGTGAGCCCTATAATGCTTCGGGAACGGTCAGCGATAACGAGGAAATCTGGGATCAGAGTAACACATCAAAGGGTTTTGCTTTGATCCGGCTCGCATCCAAACCACACCATTATACAATTGAGATACTTGACACCAAAACAGGGCAAGCATCCAGCACACAAACGATCGATCGTGGTGGGGATGATACGGTTTGGGTACCAGATATTAGCGCCCGCGTTGGTGATCAACTCATCATGAACGAGTCAACAACATTAGTGGTGATCGATTTAGTAGCAGGCAAGATTGTGTACGAAGGGCCGTGAGACGACTAGGTGAAGCGGTGACAGGGTGAGCTTGGATGTCAGCGCGCAGTTACATTCCTGCTCACCTAATCAGGTTGTCAGATTATTATGGAATCTGGCGTAGGTGAAACAACTGCGCATAGTCATCCTCACGAACCAACTCAACGGGTAATCCCTCAACATCGGGCGCTTGGCCGATCAAGAAGACCTCGCGCCCGGCATAGCGCCGCCTAATGCGTTTTCCCCATGCTTCATCACTTGGTTCAACAACATCCACCCATACGTCAGGGCGTTCATGATCGGCAAGGCGCAGATATTGAAGCGTCATGCCCTGTTCCCAATGTGCTAACACAACCGCGTCAGCAGGCAATATCTGCAATACTGCCTCGCCAAAGGTACGGTAGAGTGTGAGATGGCGCTTACTGGCATACTCGACACGTGTATCGGCCCACCAACCCAACCAGACTATCAGGAGCAAGGTGAGAATTATTGAAGGCAGATTGATTTGGCTGGCGCCACGTTTCCTGCTCAACGTATCGCGTAACTGTATGCCAAGCCACAATAATGCATCTATACCAAATGAAGCCCAGAGTGCAATCGGAATGAGCATTGGCAATGTAAAGATTGGTGCATCGGCAACGGCTGGCCCAAGTAGGATCAAATATCCGGTTGTGGCGAGTAGCACCCAACATGAGGCGAGCCATTCTGCACGGGAGCGCCGCCAGAGCATAATACTGCCAAGCAGCGCCAATAGCAGGGCAAACCAGCCAAACTCGAAGAGTGCCCGTTCAGCAAGCATATTGAATATTGCCAGTGCCTGATCGCCACTTGGGATACGAAAGATACCACGACGCACGGTTCCGCCAGTCAGCAGATCTAAGACTTCGCCCCAAGTGGTAGGTGCGCCCCAATAATAGTGGCGTGGTAAGCCATAATCCTCGCCAGTAAATGGCCCTAAACGTGCATACTGCACAAGCGGGTAAAGCCATGGTATGAATCCTAATCCAAAACCTCCTAGAGCACAGAGCGCAGAGTATAGAATGCCAGGCGTTTGAGGAGATTCAATATGTCCAGGCGCCTCCTGATTAGCTGGTCTGGGGCTTCCTGATCTTCTCTTCCTTAATACCCACACCACACACAGTGGCAATACGGTGATCCCAAATAGCCCATGATGAGTGAAACCCAACCCAGCGATAAGGCCAACGGTGAAGCAATGAAACCGGGTGCCCTTTGGGTGAGCATTGGAGCGCAGAATGGGTAACGCAAAGCCGTTACGTTGGGTATCTTCCTGTGGAAATAAGCCCAGATGGTCATCTGCGCTCTTGAGCCCATGACGCCCTATTCTTGGCGTCATGAGGATCACGGCTGTCACAATCAGCAATGCAAGCAAGGCATAAACCTCTGCAAGGGTTGCGGCATTCCATAGGCCAGGAGTTACACCCAGCAATGCAGCTGCAAAGAACGCTCCCCGCCGCGAGACGCCGAGTCGAAGAGCAAGCAGGCATTGTAGCCCGACCGCGAATGCAGCACAGATTGCAGACACCAGTGTGACACGCCAGGCTGGCTCTCCAAATGGGATCAACTGGGTTGCTAGGTAGCCAAGCACCGTATAGAGTGGGTAGGTTGTTGGATGCGCCACACCGAGTGTGACCGCTGCCAACTGAAACTCGGCTGAGTCACCAGAGAGCAAGCCAGGGGCGGCAGTACGGATATAGATCGCTAGGAAGGCCAGCACCAGAAGCATGACCAGTAGCCAACGAGGTGGATGGAATATGCGGGCCATGCGCAAACCTCACTTGTTGAAGATAGCGAGATTATAGACGATGGGCTTGTGATCGGCTACAATGAACCAATTGGCCAGTTGTCATACTCCTCGGATGGCATAGCTCTTTGTGCTTACGTGTTCGTTTGTTAGGAGGAAACCGTGCGCCTTTATTTACTCGAGTATGGACTGAATCCCAGTAATGGCACGCCAATCCCAGGGTATTTGATCGAGACCAATCAAGGGCGACGCATTCTCATTGATACTGGTTTCCCAAGCCAGGCGATCGGCACGGAGGTGTTCCCTGGCTTTATTTTGAATGCTAACAACCATGTGACTCACCAACTTGCACTGATTGGCCTTACACCTGCCGATATTGATACACTGATTTGTACACACTTTGATTTTGATCATGCAGGCGCCCACGATCTCTTCAGTGGTGCAGAGTTGATTGTACAGCGAGTGCAATACGCATCAGCACACGATGGTGTCACAAAACGTTATGACAAGTACCGGTCATACTGGGATCACCCGGCGCTCCGCTATCGCCAAGTCGATGGTGACACGATTCTTGTTCCAAGTGTTGAACTGATCGATACGAGTGGGCATGCACCGGGCCATCAATCGATACTTGTGCGCCTACCGAAAACCGGACCAGTGCTCTTAGCAATTGATGCGGCGCCTTCGGCAACTCAATTTGATCCAGCGACGTATGAGCCCAATCCATACGATTCAGATCCAGCTGGCGCGCTGCTGAGTTTACAGAAAATGCGCGATCTGATTAAGCGTGAGCGCGTCAAGCTGACAATCTGTGGCCATGATGGGCATGGCTGGACACCATTACGGAAAGCACCAGAATGGTATGAGTAGTTCGTTTTGCAAGAAGACATAATAAGGATACACGCATGAAAGCAATCGTGAAACGCAGCAAAACCCCCGAGGATGTTGTGCTCCTTGACCTCCCGGAACCAGCGCCAGCGGCTGGCCAGCTCTTGATTCGCACAGAGGCATGTGGTGTATGTGGCAGTGATGTTCACGCTTGGAAGCAGGATCAAGGCTACGAATGGGTCAATACACCAGTTGTACTTGGCCATGAGGCAGTTGGAACTGTTATTGGCATTGGTGCTGGTGTTGATACAACATGGATTGGGCGGCGGGTTATCCCACTCTCGATCGATGGATGTGGCGAATGTGCACTGTGTAGATCTGGGCAGCGCCAGTTGTGTGCAAAACGCGATGTGTTTGGTCTATCATTCAATGGCGCAATGGCAGAGCAGTTTGTCGCATCGGTTTCGCGATTTATTCCTGCACCAACAGATCTTGCTGCTACAACGCTGGCATTGGCTGAGCCGCTTTCGGTAGCATATCATGCGGTGAGCCATCTGGATCACCTCCCAAGTAATAGCCTGAAGGTAGCTGTGAGTGGCCCAGGCCCAATTGGGTTAATGTGTGCCTTACTGCTTGCGCGGCGTGGCTGCGAGGTGGTTCTGATCGGTGCGCGGCGCGACACTCCGCGTCGCCTGCCGCTTGCTGCATCGTTAGGGCTAGCGACAGTAGTGAGTGGAGATGATGCGCTACCGTTCCAGCCCGAAGCTTGGGTTGATGCTTCTGGTGCAGGGCCAGCGCTCAGTGCGGCATGCGATGCTGTCGTATCAGATGGTGTTGTGGTTGTGGTAGGTCTCTTCGGCGCACCAGCCGGGCTCAATATGAATATCGTGGTACGCAAGCAGATTCGTGTGCAGGGCAGTTATGGGTCTTCAGCCAGCGATTACCGAGCGGTGGTTGATATTTTGGCGGAAAACCCTTCACGCTGGTCAACACTCGTCACCGAAATGCCACTCTCCGCCGGGGTTGCCGCATTGGAGCAAACTTCGGCTGCCGAGGTTGTGAAAGCGGTATTGGTACCATGAAGCGCAAGTAGCGGCTCGATGACACGCTGTAGCTCGTTAATCGCAACAGGCTTTTGTAAATAGGCATTGAACTTGTTCAGGCGTGCAAAGACAGCAACATCGGGATGTGCCGACATCAGTACCAATGGTGGCAACGGGCGGCCACGTGCACGTAACCGACGAACGATATCGCTGCCGCTCATGGTGGTCAACTCATAATCAAGCACAATCAGGTCGAACGTTATTTTGTACGTCAGGCCAAGTGCCGAAATGCCATCAGAGGTCGTCACAATTTGTACATTCGGAAAACTAATCTGTAGCATTGAACAGAATGCATCACGATAGGTTTGGTTATCATCAACCACCAGAATGTTTGTTGGCATCACATACTCCGATCTGGTATTTTCCCGCAGGCTAGCAACGTTGCGTTCCTGCATATCCAATATCATTTGCTTGTACTACAATACAATATAAGGAATACCAGATCATTAACTGCTTAGGAATGCGCCTATGCGACCACATCGTTGCCAACCAGCCGCCTGCCAAGCTGCAATCAGTACCGTTCTTGGTATAGTAGTAGCTGAGCAAATTATGCTAGATACTGGCATTGCTACACTACCAGCCGAATTACCTAATGGACCACGCGACAAAGCACAGTTAGCGGCTGAATTGCAGCCCTTCGCTACGTTATACCGCCAATTACTGCATCACACCGAGCGCGAAACGGCATTAGCGATCATGCGCCGCGCGATTATTGACTCAGGCAGCGTAAGCCATGCCAATTCGGCGGCCAATCAGCCATTGGAACTTCAAGCTGGTGAACCACTGGTGCTCACAAGCCCGCCACCACCAGGTTTTCACGCCAGTGAGCAAGAACTCATCGCAGGCTTCAACCTCGCGATGGATTTCTTCTCGTGCGAAGGAGAGTTGCTGAACTACACACCTGATCTGCTGCGATTCACGATCACCGATTGCAATTGGTGCCATGCTATGCACTCGGAAGGTACACCAGAGTTAATACCGTTCTTCTGTGAGACCGATGAACGCTTTATGGATGGCCACCCGACACACCAGCTCGTGCGGCCAACCGCAATCGGGCTTGGTAACACATGTTGTGATTTTCAGTTTGTGAGGAGATGACAATGACCCGAACGAATATCTCATCTGGCACACCCTGGGAGGCTATGGCCGGTTATTCACGCGCCGTGCGGATCGGTGACACAGTGTATGTCTCAGGCACAACCGCATCGAACGAACAGGGGGAAGTGCAGCATCAGGGTGATCCTGGCGCGCAAACAACCTATATTATCCATAAGATCGAACGCGCATTACATGAGGCGGGAGCGACGCTCACGGATGTTGTACGCACCCGTGTTTTTATACGTGATATTAGCGATTGGAAAGCAGTTGCTCACGCACATGGCGCTGCCTTTGGCGATATTCGACCCGCCAACACGCTTGTGCGCGCCGAGCTGATCGATGAGCGTATGTTGGTAGAGGTGGAGATGGTGGCAGTAGTAGCAATGAAGCAATGAAGCAATGAAGCAATGAAGCAATGAACAAGAATTACCCAGAGGGTATCCAAACCAAGAACCAAGAACCTCAGAACAAGGAGACACAGTGATCTTGCTTCAACGTTCCATCGTTCCAAGAAGAACGGAAACGCAAAGACGCAAAGATGCAAAGACGCAAATTAATAGGACAAGTACCGCTCCAATGCTCCAATGCTCCAATGCTCTAGGCGTTCCACCGTTCCGCCATTTCGCGTCCAGCCGTGATACAATTCATATTGCAAATCCCCCAAACAAGGAGCAACGCTCGCATGACACAGCAAGAATTTCAGTATCTTGGAAAACCCCGCAAGCTGATCGAGGGTCTGGAAAAAGTGACAGGCCGTGCAGAGTACACTGCTGACAAGACACTTCCGGGCATGTTGTATGCTCGCCCAGTTCTAAGCCCATATGCACACGCCCGTATCACCACAATTGATGTGGAATCCGCTCGTGAAGTGCCAGGTGTGGTAGCTGTGCTGACCGCCAAAGATCTACCAACCTATGGGCGCGCAATCAATTCACGCGGGAGTGCGGTACTCGCCACCGACCGAGCACTCTTTCGCGGCCATCCTGTCGCTGTGATTGTTGCCGAGAGTGAGGCTGCGGCTCGTGATGGCGCTGATGCCTTGCTTGTCGATTATGAGCCACTACCAGCGATTGTGGATATGGTAGCCGCCGCAGAGGCTGGCTCGCCTGTCATTTGGCCAAATGGCCTGCCAAAAGAGGGCGTCGATCTTACCGCCGCACATGCCGCTGTGGATAAGGGCGGCGATAAAGAAGAGCGGGCACCTTCGAATGTGCATGATGAAACCCATTTTGCACGTGGCGATGCCGATGCAGCACTACGTACTTCTGATCTGGTTATCGAGCGAATCTATCGTACACCGCTTGTTCACCAAGGCTACATGGAGCCACATGCAGTGGTTGTCGACCCAGATCCGATCCGTGGCTCGCTGACTGTTTATACCAGCACGCAAGGCCAGTTTGGGGTTCGTGATGAGGTAGCGCGGCTGCTCTCACTGCCGAAAAGCAAGGTCACGGTTGTCCCAATGACACTCGGCGGCGGGTTTGGTGCCAAATATGGCATCCTTGATCCACTTGTGGCTGCAACTGCCGTTGTGATGGGTGTACCTGTCAAAATGGTGCTCACACGCTCAGAGGATTTCCTGACAACAACACCTTCACCAGCAGCGATTGTCGAACTGGCAACTGGCGCGATGAAGGATGGCACAATCACTGCGATCAAGGCACGTATTCTGATGGACAATGGCGTATTCCCATTTGCCTTGGGCGGGATTGTTGGCATTCTGCTTGGTGGCTACTATAAAGTGGCAAATGTGCAGATTGATGTGTTTGAGGTGCTGACGAATAAACCACAGGGTGGAGCGTATCGTGCGCCGGGTGCGCCAACTGCCACCTTCGCAATTGAATCGAATGTTGACGAGATGGCGCATGCGCTTGGAATGGATCCATTGGCCTTCCGCTTGCAGAACGCGGTTGATGGCGGTGATGCAATGGGTAGCGGCGCGCCATGGCCAGAGAAGATTGGGCTGAAACTGTGCTTGGAGCGCCTACAGAATCACCCAGCCTGGGCGCAACAGTCGCTTGGCCCGAACGAGGGGGTTGGAATCGCGGTAGGTGGCTGGCCATGCGGCATGTCACCAGCGGCGGCGATCTGCCGCGCAGATACTGATGGCACTATTAGAATTCATGTTGGTTCTGTTGATATTTCGGGCGTGAATAGCTCGTTGGTTTTGATTGCTGCTGAAGTCTTACAGGTTTCGCCAGATCAGATCGAAATTCTACAGGGCGATACACGTAGTGGGCCATTTGCTGGGCCAAGCGGCGGTAGCCAGACGACCTATAGCGTCTCGGGGGCAGTCGCCAATGCGGCCATCGCCGTTCGTGAGAAGCTGATCAATCTGGCAGCCGATCATTTCGAGGCAGCTGCTGGCGATATTGAATTACGCGCCGGGGCCGCGATGGTCAAGGGTGTGCCTGATCGAACAATCTCAATTGGGGCGCTCGCAGAGATGGCAGAGGGCAAGCGTGGTGGGCCAGGGCCAATGGTTGGCGAGGGAACTGCGTCCGCACCAGAGAACGCGCCTGGCTTTGTGGCGCATCTTGCAAAAGTGCATGTCGATCCAGATACTGGTGAGATTGCGCTGCGCCAGTATGTTGCCATTCAGGATGTTGGGTTTGCTATGAATCCAATGCTGGTGGAAGGCCAGATCCATGGTGGCGTTACCCAAAGCATTGGCTGGGCACTACACGAGGCCATGCGCTATGATGATCACGGGCAGCTGCTGACAGCTACGTTTATGGATTACGACATCCCGGCCTTTGATCAGGTTCCCGATCTGGAGGCCATCCTGGTGCAGAACCCCGCGCCGCACGGCCCGTATGGTGTGCGTGGCATTGGTGAACCACCAATGACAGCCGGGCCAGCAGCGATCGCAAATGCAATCCGTAACGCGGTTGGTGTTCGTATCACCGAAACGCCAATCCGCGCCGAAATGCTGTGGGAGGCGATGCAGGCACAGCGGAGCTAGAGCGCGGAACTGCGGAACCAAGAGCCAAGAACCGGAACGAACCGCAGAACCACACAGAACCGAGAGCCTACCAGAACCGCGGAACGGGGTGCCAGACCCGGAGGGTGCCCCGGCTAACCAGAGAACCATAGCATAGTGCCAAGGCATTGTGTTGTGGTTCTTGTCTTATACGTTTCTTTATGGAGCAGTAGGTAACGTTTCTGGTGTTATTGCAACAAGCGTTCGGGTTGGGGCGGGTGCGACCATCGTGGATGTGAGTGTTACCGGCGCTGGTTTTGATATTTCTGGGGCAGCTGAAGGTTCAACCATGATTGATTCAGCAGTTGGAGGATTGGGGTAGGCAGCGCGAGTTTGAACAAGCTCTCCAGCTGCGCTCTCCCCACTGACGGTAATCGCGCGATTACCGTCAGTATACTGCCTATATTTGCGCGATTACCGTCAGTATGATACTATTGGCAGTATGATACCACGCATGATTGAGCAAACTGTGACCGACCGCCTTATTCATGGTGGGAAAGTCGTTGTGATCTACGGGCCGCGCCAGGTTGGCAAAACAACGCTTGTGACACAGATTCTCAGCAAACTCCCATATCGCATCCGAAAAGTGAACGCGGATGAATTGCTGATGCGAAGTGTGCTGTCCAGCCAGGATCTGCGCCAGCTACGAGATTTAGTTGCTGGCTATGATGTCCTATTTATTGACGAAGCCCAGCGCATCCCAGATATAGGTATCAATCTCAAACTCATTGCCGACCAACTTAGCGATATCCGTGTGATTGTAATAGGGTCATCATCACTGGATTTAGCAAACAATGTTCGCGAGCCCCTCACAGGCCGCACATGGACGTTCACGCTGTACCCAATCGCGCAGTGTGAACTGGCGCAGCAATATTCAGCCTTCGATTTGCGTTACCAACTAGATGAGCGACTGATTTACGGTAGTTACCCCGAGATGTTCTCGCTGTCAGGCGAGCGTTTACGCCGCGATTACCTCAACGAGATCGCCGCAAGTTACCTGTATAAAGATATTCTCGCAGTCAGCCAGATTCGCAATTCCGATAAACTACGTAGTCTGGTCAAGCTTCTTGCCTACCAAATAGGCCAACAAGTTTCGCTGACAGAGCTTGGTGCTCAACTTCA
>JANLSE010000100.1:0-2521 GCA_031362265.1 Roseiflexaceae bacterium | reverse complement strand
GCTGCTCGAATACCAGCACCTGCGCATAACCGGTAGCCGCCTGATCATCGGCGGGTTTGATGACGAACGCACTCATAAAGGGCCGTTGTGACACTGCACGCTCCACGTGTTTCGTACCATCAGCATCGTCATACACCGCTGTGCTTGTTATCGTAAGTTGATTGTGCGCAACAGTATAGGTGAATGTTTCGTAGCTGGTAAGTCGCCACCAGGAGTATTCGAAGACCCCTGTTCCGTCAGGCAGAAAGACCAATACCTCATCTTGAGGGTCGTTTGGATACCATCGGTGTGTGCTCCAACGTCCAATGAGATCATGCATACGCATACCCACACAGCAGCTCTAAATTGATGGCTGTAACGATATCACGTTCAATTGGTGCTGTCCAACGATCTGCCTATAACCCGCCTGCCGAACCACGTTGACGATTACACTGAGGGTGAGCACGTAGTATGATTTTTAGACTCGCACCGATTCGGCAGGTCGGCGTTAATAGGCGTGTTGGGCGGCATTGCGGATGAGCTACACTGTTCGCACTTCATAGGTATACGAGTTGATTTCTTCTCTGTGTGCCATGGTAGCTCAATTCATCACCTGCATCGTTGTATTTCAGATTATGGCAACATCCTGAGTGGTCTCCATCGCCAGCTTCGGTCATGCGCTACAACATGACCTAAGCCAGGAAATGGTAGGTGATAGGCCATGAGCAATGTCTGTTCGCTAGCAACTCGTTCAAACAGCTGATCCCGAGTCATGATTGCACCGATAGGATCAACATCAACGACCGCATGCCATTCGGGATTTCCGATCGCCTCGGAAAGTTCTTCTCCCGCATACGTGACATCATCTGAATAGATCATATCCGCGATAAAGTACAACTGTTCGTTCCCTGACGAGACGGCAATTGCTATCATTCCGGGTGTATGACCGGGAGCGGCCATGGCATAGATGCCTGGCACAATCTCAGTCTCAGCTTCGATGAGTTCGAGCGTATCGCGTAGTTGTACCAAGCGTGTGCGTGGGAAGGTTTCTGCAAGCTGAGTCCATTCCTCTCCCATTACCTCGAGATGTTTTGGTGACGTTCTTTGGGTATGTGATGACCAGAAGACCCATTCTTCACGTGCCAATACATGACGCGCGTGAGGAAATGCGATATTCCCACGTGCATCCATCAGACCAGCGATGTGGTCAATATCGCCATGGGAGAGGATAACCACATCAATTGCGGCAGGAGGAATACCAGCCGTGGTTAACCGGTCGAGGAGCAGACCCGGAGGCGAGAGTGCGTCCCCATTTCCCGTATCGATCAACACGTGGTGTTGCCCCGTATTGACGAGCAAGACATTACGATCCCAATCATCCCCATCTTTGATTACGACACACGAGAAGTGCCCCACAGTAAAGTGATAGAGAAAGTCGCTCATAGAATCTCCTTTGTCAAAACCGTAACTCGGATATTGATATTGTTACACTTGGAGTCGGGTATCTAGATTATGGCATTGCTTGAGCCGCCCAACGACCAGCGCTAAGCCGCCACCTGAAAGAGACGACCTTCTGAATCGAACCAGCGTTGGATTGCATCAGGATGCGAAAATCGCGCCGATTCAGGTGGTCGGTTTGAGCGCGCTGTTGGGCGGTTTCGAACGGCCGAAAAGGTGCGGATCGGCCTGAACAGTTTACCTCCGTTCTGCCGGGAAGAAGGCCACATCCGCCTGATCCCAGTGGAGACCTGGTGTGGTCTGTTGCAGAAACTGGATCGCGTCTGGAAGGCTCGCAACGTTCTTGAGGTGGATTGATCCCGCCTGCTCAATCGCACGGTGCTCGGTGCTGAGCACCACATGCATGGGCTTGACGACGACCACCCAGCGCAATTGGGGATGGTTCATGTATGGGACCAGCAGCTGCATCTGGCTGAGACGCACGGGAGCGGCCAGCTCCATCTGGCGGTTGTCAATAATGATATGAAACGCCGTGTTGACCGACTGGAGCAATGCTGCTCCTTCCTGAACCACGCCCTGAAAATCCGCAGTCGTCACCTCGGGATGGAGGTGGGTCAGTGCGGCGATCTGCTGGGGGATATACCAACCAATCCGGTAGTTTGGGGGGCGCATGCTAATTCTCCTTGCGGTTGCGTCAATCGTCGCATCCTGACCGCCTGCAGCGGTCTCGTGTCAGTATAGACGAGATTGTACGGGTGGGAAATCGACATACGCCTGCTGCACGGCGAGATGCACGGAGATAGAGGATCGCCCAACGCTGCCCATCAGCGCCGCCAAGGCCCACTCTGATTCATAAACTCGACCCGATTCCCCGCGCCGTAGGCGGTCGGCTGGATGGGTTTGTTCGGCGCGCCGCCGTTCGCTTTTCCGCGTCGTGCAGGGATCCACGATCATTCCGACCACAACCATTCACGGCGCATTCGGGTGGCGTGTGACGGGCAGCCGCAGATTCAATCGATCCCTTCCGCACCTGAGTCATCGTGTTCGTGCCTTCCACGGACACCACCAGCCACGATTCTTGCTT
>JANLSE010000070.1:0-11787 GCA_031362265.1 Roseiflexaceae bacterium | reverse complement strand
ACAGGTTGTTGAACGCGCAGAAGAGCCGCGCGGTTTGTGGTCGCAATTATTAACGGCATACCGCGATTTGAGTGGTGCCTTTGATCCATTTGCGAATGATGCCGACCCACAGGTTCGCGCACTTGGGCGAACGGCACGTAGCCGCCCGAATCCATCGGCCGATGAATATTTTGTGCTGGGTGATTTGTGTGCGCGGCTGACGCCACAAGGCACAACGCTAAGCCAGACATATGCGGCGAAGACAATAGCGGCCTATACACGAGCAGGTGAGGTTGCTTCTGAGTTACTGCCAATTGCGCGCCGTGCAATGTTGGCATTTACATTCTGGGCGGCTGATTCTGCGCGGATTCTGGCTCATTATGAGGCCATCCAGGTAGCACTGTTATTGTGCGAGCGCATCCGGCAGCTTGGAATTGTGCCAACGATGTCGAGTGATGCCGATTGGCTTCAGGCAACCGAGGCCAGCCTGCGTGAGGAGCTTGAGCGCACCCTCGATGGCACTGATACAATTGGCGGCAGTATTGCAATTGAGCATGAAAGTCGGCGACTGAGCGAGCAAGCACAGATGTTGCTGCGCCAAGGGCAACCCCAGCCAGCACTTGAGCTACTTGATCGTTCGTTACAGGCGAATGAGCGCAACCACTCAGCCTGGTTATGGCGTGCAATGGCACTCACGGATCTTGGGCGCTTTAATGAGGCAATTAGTAGCTACGACCGCACGCTGGATCTGGAACCGGAGAGTGCTGGCGTATGGAACAATAAGGGCGCGCTGCTGATGGAGTTGGGGCGCCTCGAGCCAGCGCTTGTGTGTTTTGAGCGCGCGATTGACCTAGCCGCAATGGTTTCGACCGTCAAGGCTGTCTATTGGCTCAACAAAGGCAAAACACTCTATATGCTTGGGCGCTACCCCGAAGCCCGCGATGCACTCGTTAAATCGCATGAGCTTGATCCATCTCCCGAGAGTGCAGCTGGCATTGCAGCCTGCCATGAACGACTCAATATGGCTGGCTAGACGTATCAGCATCACTTCTTCTAGTATTTTCCAGCCATCAGATCTCCCTGTTCCAACACTACGCCGGGGTACAAATACAAAGAATACTTCGGCCTGGGATTCGGCTCGCATGCTCCACTGGTTCCGCCGCGATTTGCGCCTGAGCGATAACCCTGGCTTATTAGATGCTGCGCAGCGGAGCGTCGGCCAGGTCGTGCCGCTCTTTATTCTTGACCCAGCGATCTTGGCGGCAGCAAACACGAGTGCTGCGCGGGTCGCTTTTTTGTTGGAATCGTTGCGCGCCCTCGCCGCGGAGTTACGGGTGCGTGGGAGCCGCTTGATCGTTCGTACCGGCCCATCGGTACGCATACTGTTGGATGTGGCGCGCGAAGCGCAAGTAACTGGCGTGACATGGAACTGCGACTATACGCCATTTGCCATGCGGCGCGATACCCAAGCGCGCGAAGCGCTAGCTGCTGCTGGTATTGCGGCCTATGAGCATCATGATGCGGTGATTGTAGCGCCTGGAAGGGTGCTTACCGCTGAAGGCCGCCCGTATACGGTATTTACCCCGTACCGGCGTAACTGGCGCGCTCAGGTTGAACAACAAATACCATATATTCTGGAACAGATACCATTGCCAGCGCTGGTTGCGCCGCCAGATGCGATTCACGCCGAGGATATTCCGCGTATCGAGGAACTAGGATTCACACTACGCCAACAGATTCCACAGGGCGGTGAGCGTAATGGTCTGGCGCTGCTACAGTCATTCACCCGGCATCAGCCAGATACTGGTATTACCGCCTATGCAGCAGGTCGTGATGTCATGGCAGCGGCGGGTACATCGCGACTTTCACCCTATTTGCGTATGGGGTGCGTTGCGCCAAGAGCGGCACTGCGGGCCGCATTAGAAGTGTTGGCGAGGGCACAGGATGCCACACAGCATGCAGGCATAGAGCAGTGGATTACAGAATTGGCGTGGCGCGATTTCTATTATCAGATTCTGGCTAGCTTTCCATATGTGGTACGCGGCGCGTTTCGATCACAGTATGATCGCATAGCATGGGAGAATGATCCCCAGCTGTTTGCGGCTTGGTGCGCAGGGCAAACTGGCTATCCGGTGGTAGATGCGGCCATGCGCCAGTTGGTGAGCGAAGCATGGATGCATAATCGGGCACGCATGATTGTGGCATCATTTCTCACAAAGGATCTGTTGATTGACTGGCGTTGGGGCGCGCGTTTCTTCATGCAACACTTGGTAGATGGCGATCATGCGGCAAATAACGGCGGCTGGCAATGGTCGGCAGGTACTGGGACGGATGCACAACCATACTTTCGTATCTTTAACCCAACCAGCCAAGGCCAGAAATTCGACCCACACGGCGTGTATGTGCGGCGTTATATCCCTGAATTAGCTGGGGTGCCAGATCGGTCTATTCATACCCCATGGATGTTATCATTTGCTGAGCAAGAGCGCTATGGTGTGCTGATCGGACGCGACTACCCTGCCCCGATTGTGGATCACGCGGAACAACGTGTGCGCGCACTGGCGATCTACAAGGCGGCACGTTGACCCAAGTTTAGGTGCGTAGGGATACAAACGTAGAGCGATAGTGTGCGCGAGCGTTTGTAGCGCGTCTATCGATATCTATTTGGCTGTTTGTGCTGTTGCAGGATTACCCGTTCGTATGCTATAGTATGCAGGTAAACTGGTGAGCGAGCGATGAATTGATTTGGTGCTGCTTACCTCGACCGATGACCGTATGTTTTCGTTACGGTAACGGAATGCTTCTGTGAACGACTCAGGTATACGGATGCGCGATTGCCAGGTACCCGAATTGGGTTTTCCCTCTCGGGCTGCTGTGTACGGCTCCCGTAACACCTTCGCTGCTGTGATCAGCTCAAATGACTTCGGCGACCGGAGGTCGGAAGTCCGAGCACGATCTGGCATCGTCAGTAGGAATGTGTGTCTCGTTTGGATGGTTAGCGATCAATCGTGTGCGGTTGTGGTATACACCCGCAATTTTCGCTGCATGCATCCTCCTATATCCAGCCCTTATAACGACACATGTTCTTATGGCTCGACTCACCGCATGCTTCTGCTACCCCCATCAGAAGTGAGTCACACTAGAAATGTCGAATGACACCCGCCGCCCCGACGTCGCCGTCTTTATTGATTTCGAGAATATCTATGTAAGTGTCCGCGATAAACTCGATGCGAATCCCAATTTCGAGATTATCATGGATCGCTGCGAAGATCTTGGCCGCGTCGTAATTGCCCGCGCTTATGCCGATTGGTACCGTTACCCACGGGTTACGAGTGCGCTCTACGCCAATGGTGTGGAGCCTATGTATGTTCCCACCTACTATTATGATCGCGATATGGGCCGCACTGGCCGGGCGATCAAGAACAGCGTTGATATGAATCTATGTATCGACGCAATGAAGACCCTCTTTACCAACCCTAATATTGCGAAATTTGTGCTCTGCACAGGGGATCGCGACTTTATCCCACTGGTGAATAGTATTCGCCAGCAAGGGAAAGAAGTGATCATTATTGGGATTGGTGGTGCTGCATCCTCACATTTAGCACAGAGCGCCGATGAATTTGTCTTCTATGAGTCCTTGATGGGCAAGCGGCCACTTGAGCTGCAGCCGGATCAACCACGCGCACGTATGCCCGAAAAGGGCCGCGAGTACGATTATGAAGCCCCTGAGACAGCGTCTCGTGAGCCACGTGAGGCACCACGCGAGCCACGCGAGGTACGCACAACCCGTGAGCCACGTGAGGCGCCACGTGAGGCACCACGTGAGCCAGTTGCTGAGCCAGATATTTTTGATACACTGGTGCGCGCGGTGCATGTCGCACGCGAGCGTGATTTTGTGTGTTCGTTTGGCTCACTTAAACTGCTGATGAAGGAACTGACCAATGGTGAGTTCCGCGAAGATAAGCATCGCGATGCTGCTGGGAAACCATTTGCGAAGTTCAAGGACTTTGTGATGGAGGCTGAGCGCCGTGGTAAGGTGCAGGTCTTCACAAATGGCGCTGTGAATGAAGTGTTCTTGCCAGGCGAAGATCCATACAAGCTTTCGCGTTTTGCAATGGATCTAAAAGAAGACCCAGCCCCCACACACCCTGCTCCAATTGTGGAGGAGCGCAGCGAGCGCCAGGCAGCAAAGCCTAATCGCCGCCGCCGCCGATCGCGTGGGCGTGGCCAAACGGGTAGCGAAGTGCAGAATGGTGAGCTACTCGAATTGGGTGAAGAGACTGATGATCTGGAGTTGGCATTTGCTGATGCTGCCGATGCTGCAAGTGGTAATGATGGTGTCGATGATGCACGCTTTGAGGAATTGCTGAGCCAACTGGATGCCGATGATGTGCGTTCGGGTGCTGAGCAGCCGCTTGAGATTGAGCTGACCGACCCACTGATTGGCGAAGCGCCTGCATCCGATGAAACACTTGAATATACTGCACCAGTGATGGATGCAGCGCCATTTGCAACCACGGATTCGGTCGAAACGCTGGAAGACCAAGACGCTGAGGGAGCGCTATCTGCACCAGTGCCGTTCACGGATGAAGAATGGGCTTTGCTTACGGAATTACTTGGCCGTAGCGAAAAAGCATTGACCTTTGTCCAGATCCATGATCTTCTACGTGGCGCACGTAATAAGGCTGGGATCACTCGTACAAATGAGGAGTTGCGAACGTTTATCAAACAGGCAATCAATACGGCCAAATTAGTGCGGAGTGGTAAGGGCAATCGAATTGCGTATCGCCTCGCAGTTGTTGAGCCCGTTGAGTTGGTTGCTCCGATCGAGCAAGGTGCAGAGCTGGAAACTACTGTGGCGGCTATGCTGGTGGCCGAGGCACCAGCCAGTGAGGAAATTCTACCAGTAGCGGTGAAGGAACCAAAGCCTGCACGCCAACGCTCTTCGCGTAAGAAGAAGGAGCCGGTTGTGGCGGCGGTCGTTGAGGTAACGCCACCCGAGCCGGAGCCTGTTGTGGAGCCGGAGCCTATTGTGGAGCCTGAACCGGTAGCAAAGCGACCACGGCGGAAGAAGAAGACAGAAGAATAGCGCTAGACGTGGGGCAAGAGCGCCCACATAACGAACTGATGCGCTCACATGTTTCAACGGCGCCTACTCCGTATTCAGGTGGCATTTGTGACGATTATTAAAATCTGTGGTATCAAAACAAGCGAGCATGCATTGGCAGCCGCTGCAGCTAAGGCGGATCTGGTTGGAGTGGTGTTTGCACCCTCACGACGGCAGATTAGCTTAGAACAGGCGGCAGAGATTCGTGCGGCCTTGAATACCGTAAAGCGTAGGCCAAAATTGGTTGGTTTATTTGTGAATGCTACGGCAGCACAGATCTATGCAGCCATTACACAATGTGGCCTGGACTATGTTCAACTGAGTGGCGATGAGCCTGTGCATATTCTGGAAGAGCTACCGTTAGTGCCAATTCTGAAGAGTGTGCGGTTACATGGTGCTTTCGAGGAACAGGATTGGCTTAATCGGGCACAGAGTGATGATCGAGTGCGCTTGCTTATCGATGCCCATGTTGTTGGTAGTTATGGAGGAACCGGTGAAGTGACGGATTGGGCGCGCGCAGCGGAACTGGCACAGCAGTTGCCAATTATGTTGGCGGGCGGCTTGAACCCAGAGAATGTTGTGTCGGCGATACGCACCGTTCAGCCGTGGGGTGTCGATGTGAGTAGTGGAGTTGAGACTGTTGGTGTAAAAGATGTGGCTAAGATACAGGCGTTCATTACCGCAGCACATACATATAGCCATTTGGTAACCAATAATCGATAGCAGGTTCATGCAGCAGCGAAATATGGGGCTGTAGGGAAACAAGCAACACGTCATTAAGAAGGAGGAATTCCATGCGTACCTTGATTCGGCTAATCGGCATAGCAGCGCTGGTTGGCATTTGTATTGTGATTTTCCGTGCGGTGCGGCAATATCGAGAGGATAGTGTGTTTGATCTCGGTTCATCAAATGGCGCTACCCCAGCAGGTAATGCGAAGCATAGCATTAGCCCTGAATTACTTGCAATTCTTGCCGATCCAGGCGACAAAGGCCCGATTGAGTTGCTAACCGATGGACAGGGCAAGGAATGGCTGATTAACCGCCGCAATGGGTATCGTTACCCAGTTGAGGATGGTATCCCAATCATGCTGCTGGAAGAGGGCGAGAAACACAAGGACGATCGGCTGATTGCACATTAATACGCTAAAGCGTACATTGTTGCGCTACGCGCGCCGCTTTAGGACGAGCTAAAGCTCGTTAAAACCGGAGATGTATGACGATTCATGTCGACCATCAGCTTCTGCAAAAGAGGCTGATGGTCGATAGTTATGGTAAGTAATACTACATGTCTCAAGATCAGAGTTATCGAACGGTAGATATCGAACGGCGTGGTTATGGGCGCCGCTATACATGGTTGCCGGTGGATGAGTTAAGCCATAGTGAGTTTATGATCGACCTCACGAATACCTATACTCGGCCTGAGATGTTGGATATTCAGCCGAATGATATTGTGCGGTGGCGTGAGGGTGAGCGTTATATTCAAGGCCGGATTGCCAGTGTAGAGCGTGCGGATGGTCGCCTGCTGGCACAAATCGAAGATGCACAACTATTGCCGCCTGAATCGTTCTACCCATAGTGCCAACTGAAGGTGAGTAGGCGATGAGTGAAGAAAGTTCATTCCCAGAACGGCTGCCAGAACTACCGACGATACTTGACACGCTACCTGTATCGTTGATTATCTATCGGCCAGATGGAATACTCGTGTGGATGAATCGTTCTGCCGAGCAGTTATGGGTCGCTGTACGCGCTGGAGTGATTGGGAGGTTTAATATCCTCGAAGATCCGCAGAGTGTCGAGCAGGGCAGCCATGAGTTGTTTGCGCGTGTGCTAGCAGGAGAAACGGTGATCACCCCAGCTGTAGAGTATGACACTAGATTGATTCATTCGACCATTGAAGTTACCGGTACGATTCGGATCTGGGTTGAGTCGACGGTATTCCCAATGCGCACAACAGCTGGTACAGTGAGCCAGGTTGTAATCATGCATCGGAATGTCACCGAGCGAATTGAGCAAATGCGTGCGATCGATGCTGCTCAGAACGAAATTAGGATACAACGCCAGGCAATTTTATCGCTTTCGAGCCCAGTTGTGCAGGTTTGGGAGGGTATTCTCGCACTCCCGTTGGTTGGCTCGATCGATACGCGCCGAGCGCAGGCAATTACCGAAGATCTGCTGAATGCGATTGTGCAGCATCAAACCGATATTGTGATTATTGATATTACCGGAGTGCCGGTCGTTGATACATTGGTGGCGAGTTATCTTATTTCGGCAGCACGAGCGGTACGGCTATTGGGTAGCCAAGTTGTTGTTGTTGGCATTAGTGCTGAGATTGCCCAGACACTCGTGCAACTTGGTTTTGAATCCAACCAGTTTATGACCCTAGCCAATTTACAGGCAGGGATTGCCTGGGCATTTGAGCAACTTGGCCTTGAGGTCAGCGCACAGGGTTATTCGCGGACAAGCTAATCTCCAGCATCCACGAAATTATTGAGGTGATGACCCGGCGATTCGGAGTTTGACGAATCTGCTTCCACCTCACGCACAAACCGCCAGCACACCAACACTGCGATACATGTCAGCGCGGATGCACCGAGTGCATTGGCAACGATTCCTGCGGATTGCCAGACTGGTGCGCTCGCAATTGAACCAACCGCGCGTGTAAGGCTCGTGATTGTAACTGTTAGCGCCAGCACAGTTCCGCGTGCCATTGGTGCAACTCCTGAGATCAGCGGAATTGCTGAGACCACCGCAAATTCTTCTGCAAGAAAGAATAGGAACACAAGGCCAAGAAAAAGTGGCCAGTTTCCAGTGGTTAGCGGGAACAGTGCCAAACAGATCGCTGCTGCGATAAACCCACCAATTGCAGCGCGTTTCTTGCCTATCCGGTCAACAAACGCAACTACCGCGAGCGATCCAAGCAGTTCTGCGATTCCAGCCATGCCTACCGCCTGCCCAAGCATTGCTTCATTTGCGCCAAAGGCTTGTTTCAGCCATGCACCCTGGGAAACTCCATAGAGATCGTAGGCAAACATGGCGAGGCTCATAAGACTGATCGCTGCAACCACACTTGTGGAGCGTAAGATATTCCATTGGAAGCGCTGGCCAGTTGTATGAGAATGCTGGCGTGGAGTAGGTGGTAAGGCACGCAGGATGAGTATGAGCGAAGCCACACCAGCGATGAAAAGCGACCAATACACCAATGTCACTGCATGGGTATACTGGACAACCAGCATCAGTGGCGCAACGCCCAGCAGTGCCGCACCTGCCCAGGAAATCTCGAAGATACCTAGTGCCCATGCACGGCGCGTATAGGGTGTTCGTGCGCTGATATATGCAGAAGCTGCAGGCTGGTAGAGCGCAACACCTAGGCCGATCAGCGCATAGCCAAACAGAAAAGCGATGAACGTGTTGCTCATGGCACAGGCAAGTGCTCCAACGCAGAAAAGGGCCAATCCAACACTCATGACACTGCGTTCGCCACGCAGATCTGCCATGGTGCCACCAACCGGACCAATTAAGGATGCGAGGAGCTGAACTGTTATGAGTGTACTAACTGTTGTGAGATCGACATGCAAGCTTTCTGTTAGAAATGGCTGTAACGGGTAGATGATCCTAAATGCGGTGGTAACTGCTAGGCGGGCAATGGTGACAAGTGCGAGTTGACCATTGGTGAGCGGTGCTGGAATAGAACTTACTGTGACCAATTGATGGACTCCGTATATGTGAGCGATGGAGCGATGGAACGATGGAACCAGGTACCCTCTGGGCCAAGCATTGAAGCGCAAGAACGCAGAGCGCAAGAACGCAGAACACAAAGACGCGAGGTTTTAACGCAAAGGCGCAAAGACGCAAAGACGCAAGAATGCAAGAATGCAAGGATACAACATATCGATTTTCTGTCACCTTGTCACCGTTCGGCTGAGCGTTCGACTGAGCTCACGCCGAAGTCTCACGGCGAAGCCTTGTCTTCTTGTCACCTTGTCTTCTTGTCACCTTGTCTCCTTTCGGCCATGGTGTGTTCTTATTCTACTCGTGTTTCTAATTCTTCACGGAGCATGGCTATTTGGCGTTGGGCTTCAAGGCGCCAGTAGGTATCGCCACCGAGGGCGAGGTATTGCTGGAGATCGGTGATAGCTGCGTGTGGATCGCCATGAAAGCGTTGGAAGAGGCCGCGCTGGAGATAGGGCTCAGGCCATTCTGGGTCGATTTCAATGACACGCGTGAGGTCGTTTAGGGCTTCGTGGTGTTGGCTCAGTTCGCGGCCACGAATCAGGCCACGGCGATAGAGCACCATTGCATAGGTTGGCCAAACATTGAGGGCGTATGTGTAAAGAGTTATGCCGGTACGGAAGAAAGCTGGCTCAGAGGTGCGAATACCCCAAGCGCAAAAGCTTTGCCCCCAGATAAACCACCAGAATGCCAACCAACGCCGCCACATGGCGATTTCCTCAGTTTGTTGATCGGCCATGCTGCCCTCCCTGGCAATTGTATCGCCATGCAAGGATACGACACTCAGGCAGTGCATGCAAGTCAGTAACCGCACGGATTACAATCCGGCGGCTTGTACCTCAATCGGAAGTCGGGGACTCACGATTGGACACGATTGGCTGACTGATAGGCAGCCCGCCAGCAGCACGTCTAGCGACACTGGCATGGTACTTGGCAGCGATATTCCGGGAGGCATTCAAATCAGCATGCAGTTCAACACCACACAACCGACAGACAAAACGCCCGCGCGAACGACGGTTGTTGCGGGCGATATGCCCACACCGGCTACATGCCTGAGAGGTATGTCGCGGGTCAACCGCAACCACCATACACCCGCGTTCGTCGGCCTTGTACGCGATAAAGGTTCTGAGTTGAGCAAACGACCAACCATGAATACGGCGGCTCGTTTCGGTCTTGCGTCTGACCTTGCTGTTCTTCCGAATATCGGTCAGACTCTCGATTACAATCGTGCTTCCTGGTTGCACCGACCGAACAATCTGCTTACTCAGCACATGGTCGCAATCACGTCGGAAGCGGGCTTGATTGAATCGCACCCGTTTGAGATGCCGCTTGGCAGATTTCGTGCTCTTCTTTTGCAGCGCCCGTTTCAGGTGAAACAGCTTGCCTTCAATCGCCTTCCAAGCGCGCTTGCCCAGAAAGTGATTGTTGCTCGTAACAGCCGGTCGCACGATACCCAGGTCAACACCCGTTACCTGTTCAGACGGTGCAATGTCAGGAGCGGGAACAGTTACCACAATATGCAACCACCAGCAACCATGCCGAAACAACAGATCGGCGGTATCCGTTGGGTAGCCCGCCCACTTCGCGCTGTATTCAGGAATTGTGAAGCGGATGGTCTGACGACCAGTGACGGTACTCATCCGAACGGTACAACTCTCCCAATCCACACGGTAGGTATGCACATTATAGCGCGGTGGACACGCATCCGAGTGCGGCATACGTACCTTGAAATCGGGCTTCTTTTGCAGCTCAAACGTACTCCGCAGCGCCTCAGCAGCCTTGGCACGGGCGGTATTGATCAGATCACTTACCAACATCGGATGGGCGGCTTTCACCGGATAGTACACCAGATAATGCAACTTAGTAGCATTGGCGATACGTGCATCCCATCCCAATCGAACCGCCTGATTAAAGGCGCTGGTGAACTGCTGACATGTTGCACGGAGCGAATCAGTTTGCGTGGGCGATGGGTTCAATTGTATGCGTATTGTTCGTTGCATAGTGCTATTATACCATACAACAATGTATTTTGCAAGAACATATGTTTTCATATGGCTGCCAATCGACCGTACACGCCGTTCGCTTGCGTCGTTCTTCTGTTCCTCTACTGCGATTGAAATGGCGTGGCTCCCACAGGAGGTGCTTTATTGTGGTTGACCCACGCGCGCGGGTGTGCTAGAATATTTGTGTATGCCGGTGTAGCTCAGGGGTAGAGCAACTGTTTCGTAAACAGTAGGTCGCGGGTTCAAATCCCATCACCGGCTCCAGTATTAGGATGCGGAATCCATATGGGTTCCGCGTTTGTGTTTTGGCCTGCGCTTTGCGATCTCATTTATGGGCAGTGAGCGTTCTATCCAGTATAGACGAATTAATGGATGGCACTTCCTATGCAAACCTCAGCCATATTCTCACTTTGTGGCAGCTATCGCTACGAACTGCGCCGGACTTGGGATGTCGCCCAACATGTGGTGTTATTCATCTGCCTCAACCCATCAACGGCTGATGAGATTAGGGACGACCCGACTGTGCGGGTGTGCGTCAACTATGCCATGCGCTGGGGCTATGGCACGCTGCTGCTCGCCAACTTGTTTGCCTATCGCTCAACAACCTCACATGTGTTGTTGGCTACCCGCGATCCGGTTGGCCCTAAGAACGATGAGCATATCCAACAACTCCAGGCGCAGGCAGCGCTTGTAATCTGCGCCTGGGGCAATGCAGGTAGCTTGCTCGGTCGAGATATTCAGGTGCTGAGGATGCTCAGAGCACCGCACTGTTTGATGAAACTGAAGAGTGGGCGGCCAGGGCACCCGCTCTATAAACAGGCGGCGCTTGTACCAGTGCTGCTCTGATCTGCACACCCAGTATTTTGTGCTGTGTTGCTGCTCATTTGCTGCCTGATATAGCCCTGTAAATCATTGACGGTACCCATGTTGTTTGCTAGACTGATAGGTGGATACGGTATCTATCTATCG
>JANLSE010000036.1:0-2015 GCA_031362265.1 Roseiflexaceae bacterium | reverse complement strand
CAATGCCAAAGGTGAGCATTTGGGCGACCCAACCCTCGCTGCTGCAGTGCGCCAGCTTGCACCGCGAGTGCATATCTTTGGCCATATCCACGAATCATATGGCACGTATGCGAACTATGGCAACACGTTTGTGAATGCCAGTAGTTGCACGGTCAGGTATGAGCCAACCAATCGGCCAATCGTCATTGATCTGCCGTAGAATCGAGTGTGCTACTGCACTGATATCCGTCGCTTGTTCTGCTGTCAGCTCAAGATACGCTTGCAGCACGCTATTTCGCCTCACCACAGTTGGTGTTCTGCTGTCTTGCCCGCAAATAATACGATGCCCAATCAGGATGTCGATCTCAGCAGAATCTGCCGTACTGCGTGTCATGTACCGGCAAGTTGCTCTACCACCGGGGTGAACCCGTCGATAATCCCTTCCATCAGCGAGATGTATGAGATGCCATAGCGCTCACGGCGCTCAATGTATGAGATTGGAGCAGTGTGTTGTGCCAGGATCATTCTGGCAGTTTGCGATCGTGAGCAGTATAATATGGGTAGAGACTTGTAGAACGGAGGAGATGCTATGTCAACATCGGCACTTGAGGAACGTGTCACCCTTCTCGAAACGGAAGTACTTCATTTGAAACAACTGCTCAAGAAGACCGCCTCTGTTCCATGGTGGGAACAGATCCATGGGGTATTTGCTGACACCCCTGCATTCGATGAGGCTGTTCGCCTCGGTCGCAACTATCGTGCGGCACAACAACCGCCTGTGACCAAGAGTGAGGATGAGGATGTATCTACTTGACACGGATCACTTGAGTGTGCTGGGGCGTGGCGGCGCCGATTCTGAGCGATTGCGAAGACGGCTCCAGAGAGCGTCGCCAGATGAGGTTGCAGCAACAATTGTGAGCTACGAGGAGCAGACACGCGGTTGGTTAGGGTTCATTGCAAAAACGAAATCACTTGACGAACAACTCATTGCGTATCAATACCTCCAACGGCATCTCCAGATGTTCTGCGCAATTCCACTGGTCGCATTCGACCAAGAAGCTGCGACGCTCGTTCGGCAGTTTCAGAAACAACGTATCCAACTTGGTACGATGGACATGAAAATTGCATGCATCGCACTTGTTCAAGAAGCAACCCTTCTGTCTCGGAATGTAAAAGACTTTCAGAGGATACCCGGGCTTCAAGTTGAAGACTGGACTATTGAAGCCCTCTGAACGGTGCATTGCACATGAGCGAAACATTACGAACAAGGAGGTTGTCGAATGGCGGATAGAGATCTTGTGGCATTGACCAGAGCGTACGTTACTGATCTTACTGAGCGTCCGCCGCGCGCTGCACTTCGACGCTTAGCAATCTGCGATGATATCCAGGGGGACTACACGGTTCTGACGATTGGCTGGGATGGTCCAAAGCGGGTCGTCGGAGTAACGCTGCTTGTGTCAATTTCCAACGACCAGATTGCGATTCATCACGATGGAACACCAGGTTTTGCGGATTATTTGATCGCGCATGGTGTTCCTGAGGAATCGATCGCGATTACCTTTCATACACCTCACACGCCGGAGCGGATAGCTGCCTAGAAGAGTGGATACCCATTGCAGGATGCCGGTTCTTTCGGTTACCCATCAGGAGTGAGCAATGCCAACCAAGGCCGCGCGGACTGCATCAAGCACGCTAGAAACGGTTGAAGCCTTTCTTGCAAGGCTTGATCATCCACTGAAACAAGAAATCCTCGCACTGCGACAGATCATCCGCGCTGCCGATTCTAGCATTGTTGAAAGTGTGAAGTGGAACGCGCCAAGTTTTGCTACCCAAGAGCACTTTGCAACCATGCAGCTTCGTGCAACGCATGGTGTGCAAATCATTCTACATCTGGGTGCTAAGAAGCGCGCTTCCGCTCAGACTGGCATCACCATTGCTGACCCAGAATCATTGCTGGTATGGCTCGCACCTGATCGCGCATCGGTCACCTTCCAAGATATGAACGCCATTGCGACCAACCAAGCAGCATTCGTCGC
>JANLSE010000006.1:0-1918 GCA_031362265.1 Roseiflexaceae bacterium | reverse complement strand
TGAGTTTCAGGTGCTGGAGATGCGATTGGTAGTTGCGTTCGAACGCTGCGGCGGACAAAGATTCCATCTTGAAGTAACCTCACGGTTGGTCAACCAACGACCCCTTCGTCAAAGGGGGTGAGGCTACATTTTGGAGTCAGATCCACGCTGCCGCTTCCTCCGCGTAGCGGCTTCGTCCAACTGTTGGTTCCAGCGTAGCTGCCGAGTCCCGGATAGAGCGCGAGATAGATGAGCGCAAATACGATGGTGATAACAAACATCCAGAACCACCAACGAGGAAGCGGATTGTTGTACTCCTCCAGCGACTCATCCCATACGTGACCGGTCGTCCCTACGCTTTTGCCTGGAACGCGCTTGGTACTCATGACCTTGAGCAAAACACCACAGGCGAGAATACTCACCAGCGTGACAAGCGCGATGTAGATGTTCCAGAAACCGCTTACGAAATCACTCATCCCCGGCTGCTCCCGGAGTACTTGGTCGGTTGCATGTCTTCGTCATCCATGAATGGCAGCCGGCTGGCTTGCTCGAAGCGATCTCGATGTTTTGGCAGGTACGCCCAGACCAGAATGCCGATAAACGCCAGGAATGCGAGCAGCGTTACCGCTGTACGTAATGTATTGATTTCCATGCCTACCTCGTCTTCTTGAGGGCGGTGCCTAGCACCTGCAGATAAGCGATGAGCGCGTCGGCCTCAGTCTTGCCTGTCAGTACGGCCTTGGCGGTCGAAATATCGGCCTCGGTATAGGGGACACCAACGGTGCGCATTGCGCGTAATTTTGTTTCGATGTCGCTTGCCTCCACCGAAGCTCTGCTCAGCCATGGGTATGCCGGCATATTCGATTCAGGCACGAGATCCCGAGGATTGTTCAGGTGCGCGCGGTGCCAGTCGTCGGAATAGCGTCCGCCGACCCGATGCAGATCCGGCCCCGTACGCTTGCTTCCCCATTGAAATGGATGGTCATACACATACTCGCCAGCGACCGAGTAGTGTCCGTAGCGCTCTGTCTCCGCACGAAACGGACGAATCATCTGCGAGTGGCAGTTGAAGCAGCCCTCACGCAGATAGATGTCGCGTCCGGCGAGTTGCAATGCCGTATATGGCTTTAGGCCCGCGACTGGCTCGGTGGTCGAACGTTGAAAATACAGCGGAACGATCTCGACCAGCCCGCCCACGGCGATCACCAGAATGACCAGCACAATCAGCAAGCCGGTATTCTTTTCGACGCTTTCTTGATTGAGTCCCATCATGTCTCCTGAGGGCTGACTGATCAGGCGTGTGCAACACGGATGGCTGGAATCTGCGCGTCCATCGAACGCTGCCCGCTTACGGTACGAACTACGTTGTAGGCCATGATCAGCATGCCACTAAGAAACAGCGCGCCACCGACCAGCCGCACGGCATAGAAGGGATAAGTCGCCTTGACGCTTTCCACAAAGCTATAGGTGAGCGTTCCGTCGGAATTCACCGCTCGCCACATCAGGCCTTGCATCACGCCAGCGATCCACATGGCCGTGATATAGAGCACGACACCAATCGTGGCGACCCAGAAATGCACCGTGATCAGCCGAACGCTATACATCTGCGCCTGTCCGAACAATCTCGGTATCAGGTAATAGATGCACCCCACCGAGATCATCGCGACCCAGCCAAGTGCGCCCGAGTGCACATGACCGATCGTCCAATCTGTGTAGTGGGACAGTGCGTTGACTGTCTTGATCGACATCATTGGCCCTTCAAACGTTGACATCCCATAGAATGACAATGAGGTAATCATGAATTTGAGCACAGGGTCGTCGCGTAGCTTGTGTTGGAATCGCAACCGGACGAAGGCGAGTCGCAAATATCATGAAATCGCAGGGATTGCGAGCGATTCAGCCAAAGTCGTTTAAGCCTAAAACAACAGAAAGTCGGCAT
>JANLSE010000005.1:0-10072 GCA_031362265.1 Roseiflexaceae bacterium | reverse complement strand
TTTTATTATAAGGAGACGGATCATTTGTAGATACAATAATATAGAATTAATACAACCCAGATTTTAATTTATTGGTTTCCTATCTGAGAATATAACCTTGGTTATGATAGGATATGTTTGAGCGATGAATAGGGATCTGAGGACAGATACGAGCATACAAAAAGTGCATTTCTACGGGCTCCAGTACAAAAGCAAAACTTTGACGGACACCCGGCGGTTGATGAGCGCCCCAACGGGCTGCCGCTTAGCTGCGCCGTCACTGATAGATCGGAACGACGTTTGGATGATTTCCGAGTTTCAAAAACGCACCGATCTTGGGGCCGCGCAGCGGCGTCAGCTACAGCGGCGTGTTCGGCGGCTGTCGATTTCTTGCGGATGGTGACGCCGTATACGCTGGCAGTTGGATTGGCTCGGGTGGAATATCGCCAGTGAGTAGCGGCTTGATCAGCTATGCCAACCGGCATGAACTGCTCCGATGATTGTACGAGCTCTTGATGTGACCACCAATGATACGCCTGATGGATGTCCTGTTCATACGGCAAGAGGTTTGCCAAACTGACGATTGAGGTCGGAACGAACACCACAAAGAAACGCTCTTGCAGCAGCACGCGCCATGCATCACCTTGAAGCATCCGTTCGTGCAACCACACGCAGGTCTCAACGGTGTCTATCGCAATACCGGTTTCCTCCCAGAGCTCACGTTGTGCAGCTTGTTCGTACGTTTCATCTGCTTCAACTCCGCCACCGGGAGTGTTCCAATAGACGACCATGTCGGGAAAAGCTTCGTGAACTGGCCGCGTATCATGCACACGAACCAAAAGGAGGCGTTGTTGGTCATCAATCACAAGCAACCGGGCAGTAGGACGAACGCGCATACGCTTTCTCACGGTAGCACATTTCAAAACACACAACCGCTGCTGACGATAATCTGGATCATCGCATGCGTTCAATAGAACAGGCTTTGATTGCAGCAGCTAACGGATTGCGCATCAGCCGCCGCGAGCGCGCCGCACCAGAATGCGCTGAAATCGCCGGGATCTCGCGCGCGAAGCGGTCATGCTGCATGCGCAATCCGTTAGCTGGCAGATCCTTTATTTAGGGAGACAACTGGCTCAGGAAGGCCTTCACCGCTTTCATTGGCAGTCCGTCTGGAGCATGCATGCTATTATGGTCAATCCCGGAAAAGCGCTGGTGGGTGACATCGGCAAGTAGCGGCAGCGCCAGTTGCACCTCATCATCAGACAACTCGCTGCCCGCGGAGGGGTCAGCCTGAAGCAGCAGCACCGGGCAGTGGATAGCAGGGAGCACCGTTTCCATGTCATACCCGGCAGCCACATTGTCATAATCTTCTATCAGCATGCCCAGCATATCTGGGTCGTGAAGGTACAAGCGCTCGGCCAGCTCGCGGATGATCGGAGAACCCTCGCCATAGATCGCGCGAATGGTTGCGCTTCCTTCCGGGGCATCCAAAAGGAGTCTTTCAATTGCTTCGACCGGGTATGTGCCACCCGAAAGGGCGCGCCAAGCCGCCAGTTGACCACGCCCGTTCCGGAGAGACTGACCCCAGGTCGCACCATCCAGCGGTGCATCCCCCACAATCAAGGCGCGGACAAGGTCGGGGTAGGCGTTCGCGGTCGCCACGGCGATGATACCGCCCAGCGAGTGGCCCATGAGCACCGTCGGCCCGCTGATCGCTCGCAAGAAGGCACCGATATCCTCGACGTACTCCCGGACGGTATAGCCCCACGGCACCCAGCCGGATGTGCCATGCCCGCGCAGGTCCGGGGCGTAGACGTGCCAGCATTTGGCCAGGTCGGTCAGCATCGCAGAATACAACTGCCAGCGTCCCGCTCCACCGTGCAAAAATACAAGTGCGGGCTCCGCCGCAGCGCCTTCGGCGTAATTGAGCACCACTTTCCCAGTATCGAATGTCGCTTCTCGGAATAAAACGCTTTCCATCAACTACATTCTCCTATCCGATGTAGCCAGCTAAGCTGGCCTGCCGATCGCCTTTTAAAGATCGCACCAACATTCCTTCGCCGCCATGATTTTGTGACTCGCACTGATTCGGCAGGTCACCCTTAAACGCCATGGTAGACGGCTGCTGGTGGGTTGCCACCAACGACCACGCGCGACCCGACCTTGCGGTTCGCCACGCGGGAGCGGCGGAAGAAACCAACCAACGACAACCCAGGGCCAATCGACAAGCGGCCACGCACGTGCGACCGACTGCACCCATGCCACGCCGCCTTGCAAGAGCGCCCGACCTTGGCCCGATTCACGCCACCGCCGTTGAACCACGAACTGCCGCCGCGACCGCCTTCCCACATCACCAACACTTTCCTCAGCCTTGCACGTGCACGAAGCCAGTGCTGAATCAGCATTTCAAGGTACGGAAGGGTTGCGTTGCCGTCTAACGCCCGCATTAAGCGGGCCTGCCGAACGACCTCGAAGATTGCACCAACGCTCAATCACCACTCCGATTTCTAGACTCGGCCCGATTCGGCAGGTCGGCTTAAATGCATTGTTCGGCGCGCCGCCGTTCGTTTTGCCGCACCCTGAAGCACTCCACGGTGATTCCCATCGCAACTGCTCACGCGGCATGCGGGGTGCGTGCGACTGGCAGCGGCAGATTCAATCGGTTCCTTCCGCATCTGCATGACGCTCATCGTGGCAGCCACCTGAACGACCAGCCGCTCTTGTCTCTCCGATTATGGAATCGTGTACGATGCAGCTCATTGGCGATACCATCCGCCATGAGTCTTGCCCGTCCGACCATGGAATCGTGAGTCACCATGGACGTGCAGCTGTGAGCAGGAGCGCTTCTCTCACGCAATGCAGGCATCCACCACCAAGCCAATACGTACACCCCTCCAGCCTGATCGATTCACGAATTTGGCCATTGCCACTCATCCTGCTGGCCTGGCTCGTGCACCAGCATCAACCACCGAGCGCCGAACGCCTGCGCTTAGCTGGCCTGCCGAACACCACTCATAGATCGCACCGACACCCATTTGCCACGGTGATTTTGTGACTCGCACCGATTCGGCAGGTCGGCTAGAGCGCGATGTTGGACAGCAGCATTGGTACAGCCGTAGGCGCTCTTCTTTACCGTACCGGCACAATACGAAGAGGGGTGTCAGTCGTGATATCACCGTTATGTTGGCGATGTTCCCTTTGTTTGGCGTATCGCAGCAGCCAGCTCTGCCACCGTCATCTGACCAAAGAGGCGATCCTTGTCGGCAACCGAATCACCTACGCCAAGCGTAAACTGGTTGATAAATCGCGCGGTATTAGCAATACCGAGCTCATCTACCAGGAGCCGTACGGCAATCTCATTGAGTTCTGTTAATGCCAGATGGGCAGTGGTACTCATACGGCGATCTCCTGGGCTAATTCGAGCGGTCGACGTACCTTGATCGCCAAATCAGGTATCAGTACTGCACGGCGATAGAAACGGTCGTCGCAGGTACAAAAATAATCGACGTGACCAGCCTCGGCTAAGGCCAAATGTAATGCATCAATGGCTTTGATGCCACCTTGCTCAAAGATGGTAGCACGTTGTTCGATAGCAGACGACAGTGACACATGATCTTTTGCTTGGTTAATAACTTCCGTCACAAACTGGCGTTTCTGCGGATGTGGATTATTACTACTTTCGTAGACGACCATATCCGAAACAACCAAATCAATGTGCCCTTGCTCACAGAGCGCGAGGATGGCAAGTATCGCCTCAGCCTCAAGCACGATGCGCGTTTGAATTCGCTCATCAAGCGGTCGCTGTAAACTGCACGTGTCAAAATAGAGACGCATTTCGCCAACCATTCACCTGCACGACGATCAACTCGTACCACACCTTACATGGCACCATTCATATTGTACCATAGGGAGGAGCGGATCGAGCGCATCAGACTTACCGTCCAACGGCCTGGCGTTCAGCTGACGCTTCGCGCCTCAATAGTATAGCATTTCGGGTGCATTCCCAACTTCAAAAAAGCCCCGATCTCGGCGCGAAGCGGTCGGCTGAAACGCCTTGTTCGGCGGCTCCTGGAAGAATTCTCGTATGCGAAAATGACTAGATATGTGTAATTTACATCCATAGATCGTTTAATGCTTGCTTGATGCGTAATTCTACATCATTATGTAACCGATCTACGTTTTCTTTAGGTTTGACGAGAGCATGTCCTTGCACATACCGAATACCTAACTTGTAGAGTTGCGCGAGTGAAAAATTACTAGACTCATCCAGACCTTCAACTACTATTTGTGTATTAGCTGACGTTTCCAAAGTTTGGCGAAGAACATATTCAAAAATGTACTCACCATAAATATGTAGCAATGCGTCACGATCAATTTTGATAACAGCAGTTCTGAGATGCGAAAGGCGTGAGGAAGAGGCATGTCCTGTACCAAAGTCATCGACGGCAAATCGAATGCCCTTGCCGCTATAATAGGTGAGTTTTCGACGGAACCACTTGGCTTGATCCATATCTTGATCTGGTGCTTCAGGTAGCGGAAGTGCTCGCTTCTCCGATATTTCGAGAATAAGCTTATTGAGGGGGAATTTCCCCTCGTCGATGATCTTCTGAATAGCTTCACGATAGGCACGCCTAACTAGTGTATCAGGATAGACGTTCACAGATAGATCCTGTATGTCCGATGGTCTGCGAAAATATGGCTGCCGGTTTTCAGGGTCTACAAAATTCCTGATCGCAGTGTGGAGGAAATATATATCGAGTTCGATTAAGAATTGTTTTCCCCACAGCTCAGCCGTTATGAACAATTCGTTCGGTGCTTTCTTAGTGACTGGGTCACGGGCAAGAGCTTCCCACGTACATATTGTAGGAGGATTGAAAAGAGCAATAGTTGGCTCGAAATATACAGTCATCGTTTCGAGGCGTCGCTTAAATAACTCTAATTGTCTTTCATATATATCTAGATACATATCCAAAATTAGCTCTTAATGTGTCATATATTGCCATCTCTAACTTCTCTGGGTAACCGTTCACGGGCATCCAAATACTGCCACGAATCTGCCGATTTGACAACCGCTTTTTCTCGCAGCATACTACCTCTATGGATACGAGCACCCCGCCACCAGGCGTAACGCACGATGAATGGGCTGCCACACCGCTGGCGGTTCAGCAGCTGTTGCTCGCGTCCTTCGCTGCCATTACGCACCTCCAAGCACAACACGCGGCATTGCTTACGCAGATTGCGGATCTGGAAGCGCGCCTGAACCAACATTCGCAGAACTCGTCCAAACCACCCTCGTCCGATCCCCCCTCGGCACCGCCACGTCCGGAACGGGTCACGCGGGGACGCAAACGCGGGGGACAAGTGGGGCATCCACGTCACGAGCGGATCGTGCCCACGCCTGACCAAATTACCGCGACGACCGATCACTACCCGACGACCTGTCCGCACTGTGGCAGCGATGTCAGCGGCAATCAGCATGATGTGTGTGCGGTGCAGACCCAGTTTGTGTGGGATCTGCCGCCGGTCGTACCGGAGATTAACGCGCATCACTATCATACGGTCATGTGTCACGATTGTCACGAACTGGTCACGGCACCGCGTCCAGCAGATGTGCCACCGGGTGGGTTTGGGGCACGGGTGATAGCGATAATCAGCATGTTGCACGGGCGCTATCGCATCAGCCAGCGCGAAGTGGTGCAGCTTTTGGCGAACCTGGTTCAGTTTCCGATCAGTCTTGGAGGGGTGGTCGCGTGCCAAGCAACGGTCAGTGCTGCGTTGGTGCCCATCTATGCCGATCTGCAGGAACAGGTGCAGGCTGCCCCAGTCGTCAATATTGATGAGACCGGCTGGAAGGAAGCGGGCAAGAGCCGCTGGTTGTGGACGGTGGTGAGCGCGGTTGCCACGCTCTTCCGGGTGGCAACCGGGCGCAGTCGTGCGGTATTGCGGGAGCTGATTGGAGCCGAGTACGCGGGGATCATCGGGTCGGATCGCGGACGAGCCTATCTTGGGCAGCCTGCGGCACGGCATCAACTCTGCTGGGCGCATCTGATCCGGAATTTCGTCGCGCTGAGCGAGCGGCGCGGCGCGCTGGCGCTGTGGGCGACGGATTGGCTGGCATTGAGCGCGCTGGTGTTTCGGCTGTGGCACATCTACCAAGGTGGGGGGATCGACCGTGCCCAGCTCCAGGCGGCGATGGAACCGATCCAAGCCTCCATGCACGCGCTCCTGAGCACGGGGTCGCGGCGTTGGGATGCGGGTGAAGCAATCAGCCAGGAACTGCTGGCGCATTGGGATGCACTGTGGACGTTCGTGCGCGAAGACGGTGTGGAGCCGACGAACAATGCCGCGGAGCAAGCCCTGCGGCCAGCGGTGTTGTGGCGCAAGGGGTGTTTTGGCGCGAACAGCGCGGATGGCAACCGCTTCGTTGAGCGCATTCTGAGTGTGAGCGCATCCTGCCAGCAACAAGAACGCCAGCTGCTGACCGTGTTGACGACTGCGGTCACCGCCTATTGGCACGGGCTCCCAGCACCACTGCTTCGCCCGGTTCAAACCGAGGCAACCTGACCGATACCCCGTGAACGGTTACTTCTCTGGGGTTCTTGGTGGATTTTCAAGATATCCTGTTTCCTTAAATAATGTATTTATTGTAGCCGCTACAACCGTATCCGATTCGAAGTCAGTATTCATGTCATATACCACTAATATTCTCGCGGGTTCGGCTTCCTGATAAGAGGCAAAAAGACAAACTTGTGCACTATTCGGCAGCAATCCAAACCCTACGTTTGGCTGTTCAGCAGCCCAGTTTTTATCTTCGTTATCGATGGGTCTGTTTGCAATATGCAATAATTCACGCAAGTGATCTTCGCTCGACAGAATTTCCTTTTCTGGCTGAGTTTTTATATTACTGTCAGGTAAAGTCTCCCAACGAGAACCTGTGTAGTGTACAATGAATGCATGTTTTGCACTCAATGCGCTTGCTAGTCCTGCCAACAATAGTAATTTAAAGTTCTTTGGATTGCGATCCCAAGCATCAAAACTCTGAGAAAGTTGTAAAAAGAAGGAGTCGTATTTTTCAAGCGGTAATGGCAGATTAGTAAGGCTGAGAATAACGGGACTTTTGCCTGACGGGTGCGGCGCAACTGATGTGATTAACGATCTTAATTTCTCAATCTCTTCTTTGGTGTCATGGATCTCAATAGTAATTGATGGATCAACCGCTCGGCCTTGCTCTGCTGCCTGCCGCTCCAGAATCCGAATCCGCCGTGTGTGCGCGCGAATCAGGTCGAAGGTATGACTAATCTCATCGTCAATCATGGTCGATCCTTAGTCTTATATAGCTGCGCCCTACAGCAGCCGTTCGCTTGCCCAATGCTGCTACTGATGTGATTATAGTTGACTGGCCGAGTCTGTCAATAGCAATTCAGCCAAAGCTGTTAGTCTGAAACGACGCGTGTATTGGGAGCACGCTTCAGAGAGTATCAAGCTGGAATAGCTTTGATAAGCCGCCGAACGCTTGCGTTAAGCAGGCCTGCCGAACACCGCCCATAGATCGCACCAACCTTCGCTTGCCACTCTGATTTTGTGACTCGCACCGATTCGGCAGGTCTGCTTAAACGCATTGTTCGGCGGCTTCGTCGTTCTGAATGAGCCGATCTTAAGCTTACTGCTCAGAACCAGACGCTGGTCGAAAGGGGTTGATGATCGTCAGTTGTCCTGCAACAACCAGCCCGTCATGCATATCCTCTGAGTAGAGCTGGCTGGCACCACTCATCAGCGCACACGCCACAATAAAGCCGTCCCAGTACGAGAGTCGATATTGTTCGCGCAGGGTGGATGCCAAGAGCATACTCGTGGTATCAAGCACCATCACCGTGTAGGTGTCCTCAAAATCAACCACCAAGTCACGAATCTGTGTCTCCGTGTAGTGCTCGCGCTTGATTAAATTGATACATGTCTCATTGATGACCTGGGTGCCGTATTGCCTCACGAGAGAATCTTACTTCATGCCTCATCGTTGCCTCACGAAAAAGCTTACCATACCTCGTCAATAGTCTTACCCAATCCGGGTGTGCTGCCGCAGTCACGCACGTGGATTGATGGGGTGTCAAGGGCGGCGAAGCCGTCGCAATGCGATGGAGGCCGCAGGCCGACACCCTTGAGACCAACCCACCTAGCCGCCGCAGTCACGCTGGCTGGCGGCGGAGCAACATGGTTGTTCCGCCTGCCCAGCGGCGAGCGATTCGTATGGCGCAGTAGCCGCCTTCAGTGGCTCAGCTATGGCTGTGGCACCCAATGGACGGGGCAAGCTGATGTCGGCCAAGACCTCATCGGCGAGCCACTGGTCATCGAATGTCGTCACGACGGTGGCGCGCCATTTCGCAATCCGGCGTTGCAGGGTACGGAGTTGCACCGCAGGATACTGATCAGGATAGCGTTGTTGGAGTTCCCCAAGGATCGCTTTGGCCGTACGCGTCGGATTGGCCTCCAGCCAGTGTTCAATCTCCGCCCACACCTCGGTAAAGGGGTCTGCACGGGTTCGCCACCAGCGCGGAATCTGTGTGCGCTTGCGCCGATACACCCGCTTGTGTTGCTCGATCTGCGCTGGATTCGGTGCGGTGGGATGGTCGGTCAAGCCGCAATCAGCGGCGACAAATGAGACGGGCGGCGCAACGGGTTGGTTGGTTGGCATAGCAGCGCGGATAATGGCGTGTTGCCAGAGGGCATCCTGCAACGAGCCAATCTGCGCAAGCAGGCGTATGGGGTCAAGCGCGGTGAAAATCGCCTCGAGGCGCATGCGCGACTCCGCCGACACGACGGTACTCGCGCAGAGGCGTTCGAATGGTGTTTGGGCTGGCGCATAGCGCCGTCGGACGTGGGTGCCCTCGCGCTGTTTCTCCGTGAGCTTGACCGATGGCTGAAAGAAGTTGACATACAAGCGCAGCGCACGATATAGTTCAACCAGTTGGCGATAGGCTCGTTCGCCTTCAAAGCGGTCATAGCCGACAAACTGGCGGACAACGGCACCATTCTTCTGCTCGACAAAGCACTGGTCGTTCTTTTGATAGGCGCGGCTGCGGGTGAAGGTGATCTGCTCGTGGTCACAATACGTCACAAGATCCGCATTGATGAACTCCCCACCATTATCGGTATCCAAGCCCAGCAGAGGGAAGGGGATCAGGTGGCGTGCCCGCTTGAGTCCTTGCAGCACCTGATCCTGGCTGCGGTAGAGCAAGGCTTGGCACTCGACCCAGCCGGTTGCAATATCCGTCAACACCAGCGTGGATAAAAACGCGCCATCAGGACGGTCACCACAGTGCGCCACCAGATCCGCTTCAACAAAGCCAGGAGCAGCGTCATCCCAGTCGGCAAAGGTGCGTACCGGGATCTGGTGTTTGAGCAAGGTTCCCGCCTTCGTCGTTGAAATGCCGTGGGGTTGCCCTTTCGCTCGAATGCGCTGGAGCAACCGATCCGCGGTGGCTGGACTGAGGGTAAGGAGTTGTGAACGGATGTCATCTGTCAGCGTAAGATGCCCATGGCGCTCCAAGGCGCGCACGAGTTTGGGGAGAAACGGGATCAGGCGTTTCGTACCGATACCATTGGCCGCAGCCCATGCGGTTTCGAGCGCCGCTTGGACGACCACTCCATAGCGGGGTGCTCGTGGCCGACGAATCGCCGCAGCCATTGGCATTGGCGACTGCGTCAGCAAGTGAATAGCGTACTTGCGGGCATAGCCCGTCGCTGCCACAAACTCATCCAGAATGACCGACTTTTGCGTGTGCCCAGCGCGCTGATAGCGCGGGGCGACCTGTGCGAGTAGTTCACGTTTGGATCGAAAGCTCATCTGTGACCTCACGTTGCCCTCCGTGCTCGTTAAAACTCGAACTCCGGAGGGTAAGATTATTCGTGAGGCAACAATGCGGTCAAGGTAAGATTTCCCGTAAGGTCATGCGACTCATGGAACGCGTCCCCAAGCAAGGATATGCGTGCCCGCACCAGGTGATTCCTGGCTAGCCTCCTATTCTACTTCGAAGAGAAACCGCCAAGCATCGGTGTCACGGTCTGGAATCGCGATCGTGTTATCGGGAACCACCCA
>JANLSE010000712.1:0-4856 GCA_031362265.1 Roseiflexaceae bacterium | reverse complement strand
CGCTAGTGTGTGTGTCCATTTCCATCTTCCTGACAAGTAATCTCGATATCACAGCGAGTAATTATGTCACCAAGGATGAACTGGCCGCGGCAACCTGGATTCGCGATGAGCGCGGCTGTGAGAGTGTGGTCTTTACCGATTTCCGGATCGGGCCGACCATGGGCTACCAGGGCTGCTTTGCCACGATTGGACCAACCGCAACAACGCTGAGTAAAAAGAATCAGATCGACCAACTTGCCGATCTGTTGTACAACAACAACCCACAACAGCTCCGCGATACTGTCGAACAACTGTCAACAACCGATAACCGTCACCCAAATTTGATTTTACTCTCAAAGCGCTTTCTGGATCCAGCCATTGGCTTTGTTCTACCGGACACGCGCCTACGGCCGATGAACATTGCGCAATGGGATACCTATCGAGCAATGCCTGGATGGAAGGTTGTATTTGAGAACGATACTGCCATGGTCGTATCGCGAGAACCATAACGAAGTACATATTTTGGATGAGTGAGGTATTTATGAAACGTATATTTCCATTTTTACTCCCGACACTGGTCATTGGCGTATTCCTACTGCTTGCAGCAGTGCTACCAGCGCCCTTTGGCTATTGGTCTGGCTTAGCGGCAGTGTTATTTGGCCCTGGGATTGGCATTGCATGGCTATTGTTTCCCCCCGAAACAATTTCATTGCCAGAGCGCGTCTTTGTGACGCTGTTATCAGGAATGTTTGCGAGTACCGCAATGTTTGCAGCATTGAACACATTAGGGATTGCACTCACACCACTCACAATTAGCGTAGCAATCTTCAGCATAACCGTTATCACATCCGTAGCAGGTGCGCTGCGTGGGATGCGCCTGATAACGGCTACCCCACCCGATCAGCGACCAGATTGGGTTGTATTTGGTGGTGGAATCGTGTTTGCAGCGGCTGTTACGCTCCTTGCCCTACAAGGGATGGGCGTATTGGCATCAGGGATGGGCACATGAAACAGGGTACTGATCGTATTCAACATGTATTCTGGGTACTCTTACTACTGATTACCTGCGGCGAAATGCTTATAGCAACGCCCTATCCTCAGGCAGGGATTATCCTTCATGGTTTTCTACTTGTTGGACTCCTTACCTTTAGTGGCGTTGCACAACGTGCAGAGGTTCGAAATCTGGCGTTGGCACTATCGCTCGCACCTATGATTCGATTACTCTCGCTGGCGCTACCCTTGCCATTGATACCACAGATGGCATGGTATCCAGCGGTTTCAATCCTACTTATGCTCTCATTCTGGCTGATTACCCGCAGTATTGGCATAACCCGCCAGCAGCTTAACATACGAATCGGTAACGTACCACTCCAACTAGCACTCTCACTGGTAGGCCTGGGCTTGGGAGCGGCTGAGTATCTTATCCTACAACCAGCGCCACAGCAGATGCCATCCATTATGCATGTCGTACTTATGTCGCTGAGCTTATTGATTTTTACTGGTCTGGTTGAAGAGCTTATTTTTCGCGGCCTACTCCAGAGCCTGGCACCGCTGGTACTTGGGCGCTGGGGATTTGGGTATGTCGCAATCTTATTCGGCGTCCTGCATATTGGCTATCTCTCGTTCGCCGACGTCGTATTTGCTGGTTTGGTTGGCCTTATGTTTGCCCAGCTGGTACGCTGGGGCAGTTCGCTCTTTGGGGTAACTCTAGCGCATGGGCTAACCAATATTACGCTCTTTCTGGCATTACCGTGGTTGGCACAGCAACCATTTGTGCCAATGGAGATTGTCATTTTGGTTCTGCTCATGATCGGTGGCGCAACGTTTATTCTTGTCGGTAGTTTTATGGCAATTCAGCATTCATTTGCAGGAAGCACCAAGACAACCGTTGCATCTGCGACACTGCGCGATTTGCGGCGTGCACATGGCTTGTCGTACCTAGAACTAGCTACACGTGCTAGCGTTCCTGCACGCCGAGTTGCCGAATTTGAGCTTGGGCAGGCGCTTATCCAGAATGAGGATCTTGGCCGAATCGCCCGTGCGCTTGGGGTAGCACCAGAACAGTTATATCGGTCTAGTGCTACGTCCTAATAGCTTATATATCACTGAATAATTCGCTTCGAACCATTCAAACCTTCCGATGGAAGCACAAACAGGAGGATTTCCTATGATCACCACCGTAACCACCGTAACGACCACCGCAATCACCTCAATCGCCGCTGCATCATTAACCATGGTTGTTATCTTGTCGCTGATTACACTCTTGATCCAGGCTGAAATCATTGGGAGCCTACAGAGTGAATGGTCGCAACGAACGATCCGACGTATCAGCGTTGTTATTCCACCATTGCTTGGCGTCTTTGTTGTGACAATTGCGGTTCGGTTGTATGATTTGTTTGTGTAACAAATCAGGAGGGCCGCCGTACGCAATACACTATACGCCAAACACTACCACCACAGCGAATTGTCTCGCTTAGCCCCGATCTGACAGCATTCGTGCTGGCGAGCGGGGCTATTGATCGGCTGATTGGTGTCACCGATTTTTGCAATCTACCGGCAGGCCATCCGGCTGTACGATTAGGCGGTATTGCGAACCCTGATCAGGAAATGCTACACGCATTAGATCCCGATCTTGTGCTTGTGAATCGTTCTCCAGGCGGGCCATACGCAGCAGCGGCCATTGATTCTGCATTACCGATCTATTCGATCAGTATTCGTACTGTTACTGGCGCAATCGAGGCATTGGCCGATCTGGCGCGGGTATTAGGCACTGGAGAGGCAGCAGCTTCGCTGTTGATGGCTGCCCGCCAAGCACAGGAACAAGCCTATGAGCGGCAATATCAGCGCCGCATGCGGCGTGTGGTTGTGTTCACTTGGCGCGAGCCATGGGTCGCGATTGGTGGCGATACCTACGCCGATGATTTACTGCGATTGTGTGGTGGCGAGAATGTTGCCCTACGCATGCCTGGCCGCACCCCGCGCGCAGGACTCGATATATTTGTGCGCAATAACCCCGAAGTGATTCTACTGGCTTCTGGGCCATACCCCTTCGCACAGGGCGATCATGCGGCATTCTGGCGTTATGGTGATGTTGTAGCAGTATCCCGCCAACGCATACGGATCTGTGAGGCACAGTTGTTATCCCATTTTGGAACGCGCATCCCCGAAGCAATTCAGACGATCTCAACACTCATTCACACTGATTGACAGATCGCCCACACACGGCTACAATGATATACGTGACGGGGCGTAGCGCAGACTGGTAGCGCACCTGAATGGGGTTCAGGAGGTCGCTGGTTCAAATCCAGTCGCCCCGACCAATCATCAACACCAAACAGCCAACCATCGAACACAAAGCCGCAGAACAACTATTGTTTTGCGAGCTTTTTTTGTGCTTCCAAATTACTGGAATGGTTGTAGCTACAGCCCTTCACCAGGCTCAAAACGTGCGTAAGCCCATGCGAGTAGGCCTAGTGCCGCAGCCGAAAGTATGCCGTTGCAGATGAAGAGGATCGCAAACAGCACTGGCATACCAACCTGAACCACATTGGCTAGCGCGAGTAATACCCCAATTGGCGTTAGCGCCATCGCGAGTAGCCCAATTGTCACAAGCCCATTTACCAGTGCGACGATCATAAACTGAACAGGATCGCGACGGCCAGGCAGAACTGCAGCCGGAAACAGGAACATAATCGCGCCGCGCACACCAAGTTGAGGAATAATCACAAGTGGGTACCAAAGCGCAAGGCCGAGTGCAATCGGCCAATTCTCGCCACCGCGCGCAATCAGCGCCCCACCGATCAACACAATTCCACCCAGCCAGTAGAGTGGCACATACGCCAAGAGTGCGGCGAAGAGTAGCTGCCAGCGTGGCACTGGCAATGATAAATCGGTATCTACACCAGTCAGATGATCGCGTAATTCATTAAAGACTTGTGTTGCCAGCGAAGCAGAAAAGATAATCGCGCTTACCATTGCGGCCATCCCAAATGCGCGGTTTTGCAGGATGATCGCGAGCGGGAACAAGCCAAGCACAGCCAGCGCCAATAGTGTACGCAGCCAGCCACGGCGCATCTGAACTAAGCGAGCCCATGTCAGCGCCCAAGCGCCACTCCCGAACGGCTTGATGCCTGCCCCAGCATGTTGCGCAGCCGCAGGTATTTCTTCGGGGTTCCATGCTAAGCGGGCAAAGCGTATCGGGTTTAAGCGCCCAGCCCGCGCGGCCCGCATCAGCAAACCACCCTGGCCTAATGGTGAAACTGCGAGCTCCTGCACACGCCCACTCCCAATCGCGACCACAACCAGCGCAGTCAGGAGATCCAACGCAACGAGCATTCCGGTCTGCCACACAGCAATTCCCGCTTGTACAGGGGCAGTTAACACATCGACAGCCAGGCCAACCGGCAGCACAACCAACCCGAGTGTCCCAGTTACAAGTTGAAGCAATACCACAAATAGATTCCAACTACCAGTGAATGCACGCGCCACAAAACCGGCAAGGGTTGCACCAACCAGGCATGCAACCATCACTAACCCGGCGCGCGACATCCAGCGATCGGCGCCACGGCCAGAGAGCCAAAGGAGCCCAGCAGCCGTCAACTGATCGACCGTCGCAAAGGTGCAGGTAAGCGCCAGTAAGGCTAATGCCCCGGCTGGCCAGATTGTGAAACCACCCAATCGTAATAGTGGCGCAATCGATAAGCCCCAGAAGAAATAGGCGGCGGCAAAAGCGCGTAGATGGTTGGTAAGAACCCTTCCAATCAACAACTGGCGCGGTGGAATCGGCGTCGGAAAGAGTAAGTCAATATCAGGCTGGCCAAATTGCAGGAGTGGATTCTCGAAGGCTGCACTTGCCGAAAGCGAAAGCAAGATCAGGG
>JANLSE010000703.1:0-2297 GCA_031362265.1 Roseiflexaceae bacterium | reverse complement strand
CACGATTATTACTCTCGTTACTCTCAGCTACCGCACCATTTACCACCCCAGGATTGTAGCTATCCGCATAGGCATACAGGCTACGTATTCCTGACGCATTTTAGTATCGATCTTTCGCAACGAACGGCTGTGGAGCTCATTTGCTGATCGAACGCATTCTGATCTAGAATGAGCCACTACCTAAGGCTAATCTGTGGGCTTAATAGATCGAGTGGAACGGAGATTGGCGCTCATGAAAATCACCGACCTGAAATGCGCAGTTATCGGCGACAGCCCGGTCGTGCGGATCACAACTGACGAGGGTATCAGTGGGCTTGGCCAGGTTGAACTAACGAAACCATACCTCAAGCCACAGATCCTGTTCTATAAGCCATATATCATTGGTGAAGATCCAACCAATGTCGAACGGGTGATGCTAAAAATTCGCCGGATGGGGAGCTTCAAACCATGGGGCAGCGCGGTTAGTGCAATCGAGATGGCACTTTGGGATATTGCTGGTAAGGCCGCTGGAATCCCGGTGTACAAATTACTTGGCGGCAAGGTACGCGACAAGGTGCGTGTCTATAATGGCGGGGTGCGCTTCGAGATGCGTGGCACAAACCCCGAGGATTATGCTGAGCATGTGACAAAGGTGCGCGCAGCGCCACAGAACTTCTCAATTATCAAGGAAGCGATTGGTTTTCATAGCCAGATGCCAAACCAGGTGCCAAACTTTTTCTATGGCGATGTGGGTACTGGGCCACGCCACCCGACGCGTGGGCTATTAACCGAGCGTGGGCTTAAACATATTATTGCATGTGTTGAAGCAATGAAACATGTGTTGGGTGACGAGATCGGTCTGGCACTCGATTGTGGGCCTGGCTGGACAGTGCCAGATGCCATAAAGATCGCCAAAGTGCTTGAACCATACAACCTGATGTGGTTAGAAGACCTGATTACGGGCGACTATACCCCGTATGTGTTGGCCGATGTGTATCGTGAAGTGACTCGCGCCAGCGTTACACCAATTCATACTGGCGAGCAGATCTACTTGCGCCAGAATTTTAAGGAACTGATTGAGTCGCATGCCGTTCATATCATCGGCCCGGATCCAGCCGATGTGGGTGGGATCGCTGAACTGAAATGGATTGCTGAATATGCCGATCTGCACGGGATTTTGGTGGCACCGCATGGAATCTTCGATGGGCTGATTGGTCTGGCCGCTCAGGTTCATATGTGTGCGACGCTGCCACACAACTATATTGCTTTTGAATGCCCAATCGCGCGGCCCGCCTGGTGGAGTGATCTGGTGACTGGCTTACCGGAGACGATTGTTAAAGATGGGTTCATTGAGGTTTGGGATACCCCTGGTCTCGGGGTGGATCTCATCCCTGAGGCGACAATGCCATATCTATCGGCTGACGAGCAGGATTTCTTTGATTAATGGATAAGAGCTTGCACTAAACGCAAAGGCGCAAAGCGGCAAAGACGCAAGATAACTACTTGTATTGCGCCCTTGCGACCTTTGCATCACCGGGGTACCCTTTGGGTCTGGTACCCGGCGTTTCCGTCCTTCAGTCTTATATCCTTCGTGTCTGTGGTAAGTGCTTTTGGGTTTTCTTACCACAGAGGCACAGAGTGCACAGAGGTTGGAATAGGGAGCGATTTCGCATAAGCACGCTCTAAAACTTGCATCTTTGCGTCTTTGTGTTTCCTGTCTTACGTTTCGAATAGCAGGCAATAGTTACGCAAGCGGCTCTGGGTCGTCAACCAACGCGGGTGGCAGTTCGCCCATACGGCGGCCACGCAACCCAAGCGCGGCGCGAACTTCGGCTGGAGTAGCTGGCTCACGCTCGAGTTCGCGGGCGATCCGTACGGTGCGCGCCACTAACTGAGCGTTCTCGGTGACCAATTCACCCTTGCGGTAGTAGACATTATCTTCCATGCCAACACGTGCATGCAGGCCCATCGCGATCGCCATGGTTGTGATTGGCAACTGGCTGCGGCCCATCGAACTGACATTACACAATGCTCCAACTGGCAAGCGACGCACCATCTCAATTAGATTCAGGGGCGTACCACGCAGCCCACCCTGAGTTGGAGTGTGGAGCACAAAATTCACCAGATAGGGTGTTTCAAGCAGTCCAGTACCGATCAGATGCTCAGCCTCTTCAATCATGGCCATGTTATAGACTTCCAGCTCTGGTTTGACTCCACGGCGGCGCATCTCGCGTGCAAAGCGATCATGCTGATCCTGCATGAACGCGAGAAAGAGACCCTCCTTGTTCCCGAACTGGGCGTAAAGCGTGGCGAGCGAA
>JANLSE010000701.1:0-24742 GCA_031362265.1 Roseiflexaceae bacterium | reverse complement strand
ATCCATGAAGTGCATAATGGCCTTTGATTCCGCGTACGAGCAGCAGCCCAGCCGAAACAGGGATAATGCCAGCGAGAAGCGCAAAGATACTACTTGGATCAAGCAGCGCGAAGGTCATCAGCAGACCAGACCCAGCTCCATATAGCAGTGGTAGCGTTGGCTCCAGCTCGCGGAGGCCGATGCGAAGCTGCTCTATCCTGCCTTGGGTTGGCTGGGCACCCGGCGTTTCGGTGGGGGTCACATTCTTTTCTGAGAGGTCAACGCCCATGGTTGGTTCAGGCTCCATATGATGAAGAGTGTGTTTCAGGCGCAGGGCTATCGATGAGCTCATCTACAGCCTGACGCAGCTTGCCGATATCCTCAAAGGAACGATAGACAGAAGCAAAGCGGATGTATGCAACATCGTCGAGTTCACGCAGATGCTGCATGACCAAATCGCCAATGGTTGGTGAAGGCACTTCGGGTTCATCCAAGGCCATGAGCGCGGCCTCAACATCATTGGCAAAGGCATCGAGTTGTTGCGCCGAAACAGCCCGCCGGTAGCAGGCAGTTCGCACACCACGCATCATCTTCTCGCGGTCGTATGGCTCACGTTCACCATTCTTTTTAACGACAGTCAGGCTGACCGACTCAACCCGCTCGTAGGTTGTAAATCGCTTCCCACATGCGGCACACCTGCGCCGCCGACGAATCGATTCACCGCTCCCAAGTTTACGGGTGTCGATAACTTCAGTGTCTTGTTGTTGGCAGAACGGGCAGCGCATCTTGTATCCGTTGTATCTCCGGCATTACCGCCTCGCATTATAGCATATTGGCGGCTGGCACCCGCGTGTCTTGCCACAATATCTTATGTTCGTAACCCTTCTACCTTCAGACCCAAGTAATGCCTTTTCGGCATCACGGTTGGCGCGAGGCCGGGTAATCCTCCACACGCTTGGAGTACACTACTACCAATACCGAGTGCAATAATATGCAGGAACTGCTAACGCGTGCGGCATTGTGGTAGTATGGGAATATATTGCTTGATTGATTCTGGCATAACAAGATACCCCCTGACATAGGATGCCACAAGTGGATGATGCGGTTCAGTGTGACACGATGAAACTAGGACGTGTTACCCTTTTAATAGTTTTAGTAAGTAATGCTGGGATATACCTACTTTACATGTTGTTTACACAAGCTCAGGAGTTAAACATTCATGGATAGGCGCGATTGGCCAAATCGGCTATACAATCTGCCCACCAGGAACATTTTGCAGCAAGGCGGTGGCCATATTCTGCGTGTGCAGCATGGATTGCGCTTCTTGACAGTTGCAGCAGATCGGCATGGATATAGCAATGCACAATTGGATGATTATGGCAGCATACGGCGGCACGTATTGCCGCATCGCCCGCCAGTACGTATGACACTACGCGCTTGTTTTCCAACAACAATACACGGGACGGCAGGGTTTGGGTTCTGGAATAATCCGATTGCATTGATTGGCGGTTGGCCAGCGCTCCCTGCCGCTGCATGGTTCTTCTATGCTGCGCCACCGGCAAATATTGCGCCAGCGCTTGGCGTTCCAGGGCATGGCTGGAAGGCGGCGGTAATCGATGCTGGGGCACCAAGTGCCTGGCCTTGGGTACCATTTGCTCCAATTATTGTGCTTCTCAATCGGATTCCAGCATTACGCCGTCGAATCTGGCCGCGCATCCAGCGTGCGCTACGCGTTGCAGAACAGGATCTTGGGGCACCTGCGGCTACATGGCGCACATACACGCTTGAGTGGCAGCCGAATTGTGTCCTATTCCAGATCGATGGGCATACTGTGTTTGAAACCCCATATGCACCACGCGGTCCACTTGGCTTTGTGGTATGGGTCGATACGCAATGGCTGATTGCGACGCCTGATGGCCAGTTTGGCTGGGGATTACACGACGCATCAATGGCGCAATGGATAGATGTGGCTGATATTGAGGTCAGTTGTATTGGCGACACACAGGTAGTATGAGCTGAGCTGTTGCAATGTGTATTTAGGCAGATTGCTCAAGCCTGAAGATTGGGATGTGTCGCGTTGTACGGCGGCGGTAAGCGGTATATCCAGGATAGCGGCTAACAGCCAATGCCCAGCAACGATCATACTCAGTGTCGGCTACTTCTCGCGTAGTATAGCTGATTGAGAAACCAGATCCGCGTTGCACCTGAACCTGCGGATGTGCGCGGAGGTTGTAATACCAGGAGGGATGCTGTTGTTGGCCCCAGTTGGATGCGATCAGAATTAGGGCGTTTCCGTCATTGATCGCCAGCAGCGGAACGGTACGCGATTTACCCGATTGTGCACCAACGGTTGTTAGCCAAATCAGTGGCAGGCCTGTGAGAATGCTTGTTGCTGAGGTGCGTTGATGTGTGCGGCGCATGATGAAGCGATCGAGGTGGTGCATAATAGCCGCGCTAAGCCGAGCTGTTGTGGCTAATGCAGCGATCTGCATAACGAGGCGCTGTGCTGCATTTGCGGGTGGCGGGAAATCGCTCACTGGGTGTCGCTCCGAATGCTGGTTACGATTACATGCTATCTTACCACAGTCGGAAACGGACACTTCCATAAATGGCATGATGCGATCCCTGTACGCACACTATTCCTGTTGAGTGCTTATTCTTTGCGGGCGGATCCATTTGCGCCAATTTGTTGGATCATATTGAACCCAACGACGAGAATAAGAATGAGGCCGATTGCCCATGCGAGCGGTACTGCTGCAATAAGAATACGTTCCATATTGGATACAACAATCGCTCGCCTAATCGAAATTAATACGACAAGACTAAGCAGCGCAATGAGTGCATCTAGTAGGTGTGGGAGCGGGCTATAGCGAAACCCGCGCTGTCGCCGCGCACGCACCCAGCGTCGTTCGGTTTCTAGCAGGGCAAGCGCAAAAAAGAATGATGTTGGTGCCACCCAGGGCTCCGTGATAATGCTAAATAATGCTCTGATATATTCCATACCTGCCTCTTTGTAACGTATTCAGAAGCCAACAACCGCTTAACGTAATTGCATCCAATCGGGCAGCTCTGGTTCCGCAGACTTTGTGACTTCTTCTGAAAGCCATGGAGGTGGGGTTGGAACCACAACAAATCCACTCAACTCATCTGCTAGCGCCTGTTGATAATCCGATTCTTCCGCATGGTCAAGCGTGGCCGGATCGCGAATAAGGCCGCTCAGAATCGCTGGAAGTCGAACTGGCTGCTCAATCAGAATAGTTGCCCAGCGTTCGAATTCCTCGTCTCCATCGGATCGTAACAAGCGCATCCAACGGGCAACTTGGCCGCTAATATCCGATGCCTTGGCCCAATTAGCGGATGATGCAGGCGCTAATTGGGCCAAGGCTTGGGTTGGCTCATCGGGCTCAGCGAGTTTCGCGTCGGTTTCTCCCTCTTCCGTCTCTTGCGTATTGGTTGATTTGGCTTCTGAGGTAATTGTAACATCGTGATCCCCCGGATCTTCAAGCGTTGGTTCCTGTGCTGTGAGGAGTGGAGTGCTATACGAAGGTGTCACAATTGAGTTAGCGTGATCCCAGCCACGTAACCATTCAGGTATGTGCTCTTCTCGCTCAATATCAGGTTGTTTTGCACCAAAAAGCGCACGATCCACCAGCCAATTTGGCATGGCACTTGGCTCAATCGGTGCCGCTCGTAATTCGGGTGTTGCAAACGTTGCTGGTGCAATATGCTCATCAGCCCATAGCTCTGCTTCTGGCTCTAGATCTGGCTCTGATTCAGCTGGCAGCATGGCGTGAGGATCTTCTGAGGCGAGTGGCATACCTGAGGTACTGCGCGCATCTGGTAGTGCAGCCAGTGGCGGCAAGATCCAATCCAATGAATCAGCCTCAGTAGCTTCGGTTGGAGCTGGTAGTGCGAGGCGTGCGCGCATGGTATCGGCGAGCATTGGCCGAGCGGGTTGGATTTCAACAGCTGGTCGTAGCAGATCAACTTCAGCGCTTGCCAGTTCTGCCAGGAGAACCGGGCTCATTGTGAGGGCTTCGCTCATTGCGCGAGCTGCCTCACGATACTCTTGTGGAGCGAATTCGATTGCGACCCGACGGATTGCGCGTTCGATGCCATTCCGTAGCGCAAATTCGATTTCGTCGATACCGCTTCCTGTACTACTTGGAATGAGGTGCCGGCGGATCTTATAAAACCCACCCACCTGAATCTCAAAACTAATCCGTGGATCTAAGCTCTCAGAATAGAAACGCCACATCAAGGGCCGTTCACGTTGGAAATCCTTGAGCATTTCCATAAAGTGGCGATCCGATTCCTTCGGCTCAACCTCAACATGGATGCGTTTAAGCATGAGACCTAAGGCGATCGCACGATTAGCAAGCGAATTCTCACGCTGGAATAACTCGATAATGGACTCTTTCAATATCGATCCCTGATCGAGCGAAAGTGGATGGGCTGTACTACTCAACGCGGCATGAATCAGCTGCTCAAATTCGCCCAGTGCGTCATCAACCTCAAGTGCGATGCGTTCAGGCCGAAAGACCTGATAGATCAGCTGCAATTCAGCCTGGAAAAAGCGACCACTATCGCATGATTCGAGTTGGAAACTCAATCCTATGCGCCGTTCGCGGCCATCTACCTCAATAACTTCACACGGCCAATCCAGGTAATCGGAAAGAACCCGCGTACTGCCAGCTGGAACAACGCCAACCAACTGTCCACGGCGTGTCATCACCAATGCGGTATGCGGGCTTGTACCGAGTGGACGTAACAACAGAATGTCGATCCATCCGCGTCGACGCGGCGGCATAACTAGTGGCAGCACATCAGCTTGTTTCATGAAACACACCCATCGCACACAATTTGAGCTTATGAACGATGAGTTTAACTATTCCTGCACATTATTTGCTGACAATCGCGATCAATCTTGCTTGCAAAATCGTTAGCCAACGATGAATAGTCGTAAAGAAGGGTTCGGCCACCAGTTAAGGTGCCCGCGCTTCTGCGTGGCGAGCCGTTAATTTCCGACAATATTCCCGAGAACGTGCCGCCCAATCACAACACGCAGGATTTCTGAGGTTCCTTCGCCAATGGTGAGCAGGCGTTGATCGCGGTAGATGCGCTCAAGTGCGAATTCCTGGCTATAGCCATAGCCGCCAAGCACTTGGATCGCATCACGGCAGATACGTTCGCCAACTTCTGAAGCACACAGTTTGGCCATGGCCGCTTCACGACTATAAGGGCGGCCGAGATCGCGTAGCCAAGCGGCCTGAAGCACAAGTAATCGTGCAGTATGCAGGCCAAGATCCATATCGGCAATCATATTAGAGATCGACTCATAGGCTGCAATTGGTTTACCAAACGCGGTACGCTCCTTTGCATACGCGCTGGCAATTTCAAATGATGCCTGTGCTAAGCCAATTGCCATGGCCGCAATCCCGATTCTGCCACCATCGAGCACCTTAAGGAATTGGATGAAGCCACGCCCACGTTCACCAAGCAAGTTTTCTGCCGGAACACGCACATCTTCAAACATAACAGCCGTACTGACTGAGCCACGTAATCCCATTTTCGGCTCGTGTTTGCCAAAACTAAGGCCAGGGGTATTTCCAGGAACAATCAATGCACTGATTGTATGGCGTTCGCCTGGATCGGTAACAGCCGTGACGATCAGATGCCCTGCGAGCGGTGCATTGGTGATCCACATTTTCGAACCGTTGATAACCCACTGATCCCCCTCAAGACGAGCGGTTGTGCGGGTGGAACCAGCATCTGAGCCAGCATGTGGCTCGGTAAGCGCAAATGCAGCCAGATAGCGCCCTTCGGCAGCAGGGCGAAGAAAGCGATCCTTTTGTGCGTGAGAACCAAAGAGTGCAATTGGTGCCGATCCAAGCCCAAGATGGGCAGCATAGGAGAGCGCAGTTGAACCACAGGCTCGGGCAACTTCCTCGATTGCAAGCGCAGCACTGACGGTATCCCCACCTGCACCACCATAGTCTTCGGAAAATGGGATCCCCATGAGGCCAAGAGTACCCATTTTCTCAAAGGTCGTGGTGGGAATTTGCCCCGTTTCATCGACATGGCGTGCTTTCGGCGCGATCTCGCGGTTAGCAAAATCACGTACGGCATCGCGAGTGAGTTGTTGCTCTTGTGTAAGATCAAAATTCATGGGTCGCTCCTTTGCGAGGATGGTTTGTTCGTGTGAGTACGATACCACGGAGCGCTTGTGAGAGCAATTGCCATGCTCAATAACGCCCGTTATGAATAGGCATCATACCAAGCTGCATCCAAACTGATACGGAACCACAGAGACACAGAGTTGGTATAACACGGTACCATGAAAAGAGTAATCGACCCATTGATTATATGTATGGAGGAATGATGTCGAACGCAATCCAATCTGGTGAAACGGATCTAGCAATACTGCTGCGCAGCTTACAGCCTGTGGCCCGCAAGGAACCATATGTCTTCTGTGTTGCGCCGGAGCTCGATCCACGTTTGATAGCAGCCGCCTTTGCAATTGTACGTGAGGATGAGGGGGTGACATATATCCTTCCGCAGGCACTAGCCAGCCAATATGGTTTCCCCAGTGAACCGGCTTGGGCCTGTATTACATTAATGATACATTCATCGCTCGCGGCGGTTGGGATGATTGCCGCGATCAGCACACGCTTAGCTGGCGCGGGAATTAGTACTAACCCAATTGCAGGCTATTATCATGATCATGTGTTTGTGCAATGGGGTGTACGCCAGCAGGCTATTCAGCTGATTGAGCAGGCGTGGTGAAGAATCCGTAACCTCAGCTTGCTTGACGCGTTCACGTTCGGTATGGTATACCAATAGTACTGAAGTAATGGTTACACGAAGATCTGATTTTCGGTGACACGATGACGTAAGTTGCAACTATTGGAGGCGATCATGACCAAAGCGCTTGTTTTCACCGCTGTGACAGGATCACAGTCGGGTAAAAAATACCCACTACCAGGGCGCAATGCTGTTATTGGTAGCGACCCAAGTTGTGATATGGTTCTCCATGATCGCTTGGTCGAATGGCGTCATGCCGAGCTGCGCCATATGTTGGATAGTTGGTTTTTGGTGCCACTCTCCAACAAAATCAGCGGAGTTTCGGTCAACGGTGCCATTATTCAGAATCAGAGCCGTATTCGCCCTGGTGATCAAGTCACGATTGGGTCGATCACCTATGCAGTAGCGGTGGAAGAACTAGCCGAGCGCGAGTTTGGTTTATAAGAGCGCGGCATCTTCGGCCACAACTTGGTTTCTTCCGCGCCGTTTAGCGATATACAGTCGATTGTCTGCACTGTGTAACAGATCTTGCAGGTCTTCACATTCCTGATCAAGTGCCACGCCAACGCTTATTGTTACGCGTAGATCAGTGGCGATTGAACTCCAATTGTATTGTTCAATATGGATTCGTAATCGATTGCATGCGAAATGTGCATTTTGCAGTGGTGTTTCAGGCAGCACAAGTGCAAACTCTTCGCCACCGATTCGGGCTACCAAATCGGCGGCGCGAATACGATCCTGAATGATTTGGGCGACACATGTGAGCACACGGTCGCCGGTTGCATGAAAATAGCGATCATTAATATACTTGAAATGATCGATATCGAGATATGCGAGCGCCAATGGGCGTTTGTACCGGCGGGATACCGCAAATTGCTGCGCGATCGTTTCGCGGAAATGATGCCGATTGTAAATTCCCGTCAGGTTATCGCGTAGGTTGAGTTTCGTTAATTCAGCAGCTTGTTGTACTAGCTGTGTATTAGTCTCTTGCAGCGCGCGTGTTCGCTCCGCAACACGCCCCTCAAGCTCCTCATAGGTTTTGACCATCTCAAATGCACTGATCACCTGATTTGAAAAGAGTACTAAGGGCACAAGATTTGCATCGCTGAACCTCCCACCTTCTGAGCGATTTTCGAGATAAATGGCACCAATTGCCTGCCCAGAGGAGATAAGCGGCATGCACATCACTGAGCGCGGCCCAAGACTTGGCGTACTCTGTGATGGTAGGTTCCCTCGATCGGCTTGCATATCACTGATGAGTAGCGGAGCCATGGTTTGGCGTGCTTGTTCGAGAATCGAACGACTCACCTGATCTTCCGCATTATCAAGCATTTGCCCTTGGCGATTGCGGGCCACAAGCACATTCAGGCGATCCGCTTCACCAAACAAGACAATCAGGCAGCGCTCAGCTGGAATCAAATCAAACACCGTGGTTGCGACATATTCAAGCAACGGCTGTATCCTGCGCTGTTCTACAAGTCGCTTGGTGCTATCCAAAATCCTGAGCAAATCATTAGTTGTAATGGTTGAGGTATCCATCGTTTGAATTGCCCTTGATCTCAAGAACATCCCTATGTGCGACTGCTGATCTGAACCTGGATCTGCGATCAACCTAACACTTGGATTGCAGCGCTGATGCGCTTAAGTGTTCGTTGTTTGTCAAGAGCGGCGAGCATTTCGAAGAGCGGTGGCGCAACCATACGCCCGCTAACTGCAACTCGTAATGCGCCAAACAGTTGTCCAGGCTTCACCTGAAGTTCTTCTGTCAGTGCGCGTAGTTCTTCCTCTAATTGCGATGGCACCCACAGTTCGATTTTGGCAAGGCATGCATGGGCTGCCTGGAGTGCTGCTAATGCTCCCGCTTTGTCCATCTTCTTTGGTATAAGCGTGGCGGGATCATCGAAGTGTGGCTCGTGGAAGAAGAAATCAAGTAGTTCAGGAGCCTCACCAAGTTCTTCAAGCCGCTCATGGATCATGGGCGTCAGTTGCTGAACATAGGCCAGATCGCCCGCACTTGGCGGGTTTGCAATCAGGCCAGCCTGTGCCAAGTATGGCGCAATTCGCTCGGCAACTTGTTCATCTGGCAGTTTACGAATATAAATACCGTTGAGATCCTTGAGCTTTTCGGGGTTCCAGCGTGCAGGCGAGGGCTGAACCCGATCGAGTGAGAAGCGTTCAATGATCTCCTCGCGCGACATAATCTCGGTATGATCGTCATAGCTCCAGCCCTGGAGTGCAAGATAATTGAACATGGCCTCGGCCAAATAACCACGCTCCCAAAAGCGATTTGAAGAGACATCATCCTTACGTTTCGAGAGCTTACCGCGCCCATCCTGGCGCTGGATGGTCGGCAAATGAACGAAGGCGGGCATCTGCCAACCAAACGCCTGATAAATCAGCACGTGGTATGGAGCGCTTGGAACCCACTCATCACTGCGCATCACATGTGTGATTTTCATGAGATGATCATCCACCAGATGGGCGAGGTGATAGAGTGGCATCCCGGTTGATTTGACCAGCACGACATCATAGAGATCGCTATTGTTAACACTAATACCATCGCCACCACGCACAAGATCGGTGAAGGTTGTTGTTCCTTCCAAGGGCACCTTCAGCCGCACGGTGTAGGTGCGGCCAGTAGCGGCAAGCTCGCGCTGTTGAGTGAGCGGCCAATCGCGTTCAGGGCCACGGAAACGAAATGCTTTGATGCCACGCGCCTCGGCGGCAGCGCGCATCTCGGCCAATTCCGCTTCGGTGGTGAACGACATATAGGCTTTACCCTCTTGCAGAAGCTGCTCAATATATGGAGCATAGATGCCCTGCTCGTGGCGCTCCGACTGAACATAGGGGCCATACGGGCCACCAATGTCAGGGCCTTCATCCCATTCAATGCCAACCCAGCGCAATGAAGCCATGAGATCGGCGGCAGCGCCAACAACAAAGCGTTTTTCATCAGTATCTTCAATACGCAATAGAAATTGGCCGCCATAGCGTTTCGCAAAAATCCAGTTGAAGAGCGCAGTTCGAACCCCGCCAATATGCAGAAAGCCGGTTGGGCTTGGGGCAAAACGTACACGAACCGGGGATGTGATAGGTATCGGCATATAAGAAACTCCATTAGGTGTTGAGTCGCCCTAAACCTGTCAGGTGCGGCCTAGGGCTGCTATGAGCGCTCCAATGGCTCTGCGGGCCGCACCTGACGATCATACCATTCTTTTAGCATACCAGCGCATCACGATTGTGATCTCCTGAGATCCTTAATATTGAGCTGGAGTGTGCGTTGACCGTTCCATTCATGTGGTTCAAAGGTGTAGGCAATATCGAGCCAAGGGTATTTCTGGAAATACCCGGCCAGATGGCCAAGCCGAAATGCAATCGCATCATATTCCGGCCCGCCTTGTGTATCTGCTAAGCGCAATTTGAGGTGCTGGCGTTCGGCTCCGCGTGTTTGAGCAGCTAATACATACACATGGCTGCTCATAAGAATAGGTTGTGGGTTAGCTTGACCAAATGGCTCAAGCGCCTGAATTTCGGCCAAGAGATCCCAACTGAGTGCTGCAAGCGGTGTCTCGGCATCGATCTCGAGCGTTGGTTCGGGTTGCTCCGGCAGCCGATCGTGTGCATATGCCAGCAATCGTTCCTCTAGTTCGGGTATTCGTTCAGTGGGTAGGGTAAACCCAGCTGCGGCTGCATGACCACCATAACGCACAAACAGATCTGCACAGTGGTTGAGTGCCTCAATAATGCTAAAGCCTGGCACAGAACGGGCGGATCCACGCGAGTTTTCTTGGCCACGCTCAATAAGCAAAACGGGCCGACTGAGTTCTTCAACCAGGCGTGCTGCAACTAACCCAACGACACCCGCCGGGTATTCGGCACCATCGAGAACAACGATTCGCCCAGCATCCTTGCCTTGCGCGCGTACCTGCTCCAAGGCGGCCTGTTGGGTTTCTTTTGTGATTCGCTGGCGTTCGGTATTGGCCTGATTGAGCTGCTGAGCCAATTGGCGTGCCACACCGGCATCCTCAGCGAGCAGTAACTGATATGCGATAACAGAATCATCGAGGCGTCCAGCAGCATTGAGGCGTGGCGCAAGCATGTAGCCAATATCACTTGCGGTAATACGGCCTTGCACGACACCGGCTGCAATAATCAGTGCCTGGAGGCCAGGCCGCTGTGAACTATTCAGCGCATCCAAGCCTACCTTGACCAAGATACGATTCTCGCCATCTAGCGGCCCCATATCGGCAACCGTGCCAAGTGCAACCACATCCAACAGATCACGCCCACGCAGTGGCATTTTCATGCCAAGCCGAACGAGTGCCTGTACAAGTTTATACGCGATCCCAACGCCAACCAAGCCTTTGTAGGGGTAGGTACAACCTGGTTGTTTAGGGTTGACAACCGCAAGCGCATCGGGCAAAACCTCAGGCGGCGTATGGTGATCGGTCACAATCACATCGAGGCCACGCTCCTGTGCATAGGCAACCTCGCTGGCATTGCTGATTCCACAGTCGACGGTAACGAGCAGGCGAATATCACTGGCAATCAGTTGATCAATTGCTTCGGTATTCAGCCCATACCCTTCGCGCAGCCGATGCGGGATGTAGGGCTGGATCTCGCCACCCATTGCACGAATCGCCTGCATTAGGAGGGTAACGGCAGTCACACCATCGGTATCAAAATCGCCATAGACCGCGATTGGCTCATGTTCAACAATTGCTTGTGCAATGCGCCGTGCCGCGATTTCCATGCCCTTCATCAAAAAGGGATCGTGAATGCCACCTTTGTGATCGGCAGAGAGAAAGGCCTCAACTGCGGCAGGATCATGGAGGCCACGCTGGTATAACAATTGTGCAATAAGTGGTGAATGCTTATGTGTTGCATCAAGAAATGTTGCTGGAGCACCTGCTTTGAGAACCCAGCGTTTTTTACGGGCAGACATGTAGTTCCCTTATTTGGTGGATGGTTGGCCGATCAAGTCGGACGATCAAGTCGTTTGCATCAATCAAATCAATCAAATCAATTGGCCGCCCTCATTCATTATGTGTATTGTATCAGGCAAACGCAAACCCTGTGATCGTCACAGCTGAGGTATTGGCTTGGTCAGCAGGGCAACGCAAATACCCATACTGTTCACCATGTGTCGATTCAAGCGCACTCAGTGCGAGATAGCCGGGCGGTAGGCCGCAAACCTTGTTGCGGTCGCGCACTGCGCGAATACTGGCCAGGAGCCGATCTGGGTTGCCAGCACGCAGATCACCGAGAATGCGTTCGTCAGCATTGCGCAACGCATCTTCAGCTGCATGATCGAGCGCTGCATCGCCAAAAGCTGGGCCAACATGCGAAAGATCCCCTGAAACAACAATCAGTGCATCACATTGCTTGTGGATGTACTGAAGAACCTCCACAAGCCCGCGTAAGCGCGGATCGCTGAGTGGGTCAGTTGGATGTTGAGTATAGTTATGGAATGAGCCACATAAGATCGGGATCATTGTACAGGTTTTCCCAGCGCGCATATGATGCAGCCAATTGGCAACCAGTTCAACAGAATGTTCGCGGCGATGATATAGTTCGGCATTGAATGCGCTCGGCCCAACAACTTCAGCAAATGTGTTGACCAGTGTGCTATCGGTTTCGAGGGTGCGATATGGTGTTGCGTAGCGTTGCTGGGTGAGTGTGATTGCCTCCGGGCTATAATGATCAGTGGCCAGTACGATCACCAATTCTGCACGGCGCGCAGCTTCGGCGGCATGCTGCCAGATTTGGGCATAGACGCTAGCGCCGCGCGCATAATCGATATGCGGGCTAAAAATGCCACGGTAGTTGCCGTCGGCTTCCTATGGGCTAACTGCCTGTAGGTAGCCATCCAATGTTGTGCGAAACTCAGTAGCTGTAGGTTCGGTTACGACAAGTGGCCGATACGCTGCATCACGATACGCAACCACGGCAGCGGCTTGTGCAATCTGAAAGGTTTCATTGTCGAGCAAATAGGCTTGATCTAATGCTTGAAGGAGCTCATCAAGCAGTGCTGGCCCACTGATTGCGCCCGATTGCTGGGTAAGCGCTGCGTGTAGTTCGGCATAGGTGGCTTGGCCATCGAGTGCAGCCAGAAGCGAGCCATAGGCTTGCGGTACGAGGACATAATCCGCGCCGAGTTGGAGTGGATCGCGCAGCAAAAATGCTGGGCCACGGTGATTCACTTGCTCAATTTGAATCGGCCGGAGTCGCGGGCGGGTTTCGTGCAGAGCCATGATTATTCCTGCGCTGCTTTGGATTCTGAGCCTGATATTGGCTGGCTCATGATGGAGGGAATCCTACCATGAGAGGCAAGCCCATCGGCCGCACGGGTTGTTTCTGGGAGGCGGTAGCGTGTGGTACACGCCATCACGAAATGAATGGCGCTGTTCAAGCTAACCCGATGGCCAGTCGAAACATAGATCGGCTTAGTGCCAACGCGTGTCCGCAGCACAGCACCAATCAACTCGTTACCATCGGTGAGCGGCACATGGGCTCCGCGTTCATCGGGCGGAATAGTGTGCTTGCCAATCAGGCGTGATTTAGCGCATCCAATTGTCGGAACATCGAGCATCACACCAATATGGCTGGCGATTCCGAGGCGGCGTGGATGCGCGATTCCTTGACCATCGAAGATAAAGAGATCGGGTATGGCGCGCAGTGTTTTGATCGCGGCGAGAATGGCTGGCCCTTCACGGAATGAGAGAAATCCTGGAATATACGGGAATGGTGCAGGCCGATAGGCAATCGCGTATTCGATCGGCTGGAGTGATGGATATTCAAGCACGACGACGACAGCGCGCGCCTGATCGCCCTCATATCCAGCATCGATTCCAGCAGCACTATTGATATTTCCAAAAGCATCTTCGCGAATCACCTGCTCGCGGAGCTTATACTGGATGCGCTCGGCGTCGTGAAGGGTTTCTGGCCACATATGAACCTGCTGCTAGAAGTCAAATATGAGCGGGCAGGCCATAGGACGACGGAGTGTTTGTCGATACAATCGAGATATAGTCGTTCAAGACAGCGCCATCATCCCCGACTCGGTACTCTTAATATAATGACAAATACCGATTGAGCTCCCACTGGCTTACGAATGTCCGATACTCTTCCCATTCCTGGGATTTAGCCTCGACAAAGCGCTCAAGGATATGTGGCCCGATCGCCTGTGCAACAACATCATCCTGTTGGAGTGCCTGGATGGCCTCTCCGAGTGAACTCGGTAGCATCTGCAAGCGGCGTGTGCGTGGATCAACCTGATACAGATCTTCTTCTGCAGGTGCAGGCAGTGGTAATTCGCGCCGAATGCCATCGAGCCCGGCGCGTAGCATGACTGCAAATGCCAGGTAAGGGTTACACGATGGATCTGGGCAGCGTAACTCGATACGAGTTGTTTGAGGGCGGCTGGGGTTGATGCGCGGTACTCGTACCAGTGCTGAGCGATTCGTACGGCCCCAACTGAGGTAAACAGGCGCCTCAAAGCCAGGAACAAGGCGTTTATATGAATTGACCAATGGTGCAAGCAGTGCAATCATCCCAGGCGCGTGGGACAGTAGCCCAGCAATAAAATGGCGCGCAATTTTCGAGAGACCATATGGATCTCCCGCATCGTAGAACAGGCTTTGGCCACTGTGTGTGTCGGCCAGGCTCTGATGAATATGCATACCACTGCCATCCACACCCGCGAGCGGTTTCGGCATGAAGGTCGCATAGAGGCCATGCTGCTGAGCTAGCGACTTAATCGTGGTTCGTAAGGTGACAATATTGTCGGCGGCGGCCAGCGCTGCCGCATAGCGGAGATCCAGTTCGTGTTGGCCAATCGCTACTTCATGATGTGTGGCTTCTGCCTCGATACCAAAGACCTGTAGTGCGCGCACCATGCGCCGCCGGATGTGGGTTGTAGCATCAGTTGTTGCGTCGAAATACCCCGCGACGTCATTTGGCACTGGCATGGGCCGGCCATCTGGTTCGGTTTTCAGCAGAAAGAACTCAACCTCCGGTGCCACATGATAGGTCATTCCCAGTTGTGCAGCATCCTCAATGGCACGCTTGAGCATCGCCCGCGGATCGCCTGCAAAGGGGCGGCCATCTGGGGTGTGAATATCGCAGATCATGCGTGCAGTTGGGAAGCCAGCCTCCTGATCCCAGGGAATTGGCGCATAGGTCGTGAGATCTGGCACGAGGTACATGTCATTCTCGGCGATTCTGGCACGCGATAGACCTTCGATTGAGGAGCCATCGAACCAGACACCATGATCAAGACAATCGGGCAACTGTGTGATCGGGATGGTTACATTCTTCAGCATGCCGAGAATATCGGTGAACTGTAGGCTAATAAACTCAATCTTTTGCTCAGCAGCGATGTGAATGATAGCGTTTGCAGTATGTGTCATGTGCAACCTTTAGAACAGCAGTCGATAGAGTATCTGAAAGCCACCATTCCGGGCGCCGCGTGCTGTCACCCGGTACTGTAACTGGCCTTGCTCATTAGTTACAAGTTTGGCACTGCGGGTAACCTGCTGGCTGGGCCGGCCCTGGATACTAATTGCGGCCACTCCGCTACCATCATAAACATCGAGTTGGAGCTCACCAGATTCCACCGTGACGATTGAAATCACCTCATAATTCGTGAACCCAGTACTAACTGGGAGCGACACGAGATCTTCGCCTTCTGCACTGAGGAAGCTCACTCTGGTGTTGCCCGCTTCACGCTGGATATCAGCCGAGATCTGCCGCCCGGAACTGAGCATGCAGCCATTCAGTAATGCAGATCCACCCAACGAGATGAGGGCGGTAAAGAATCGCCGACGCGCGATTCGTGGCAAGGTGACAGACAACATATGCTTCACTTGCTCTCATGCCGCAGCTAATCGCTACTGGCTGCATTGCTTAGCCGTAACTCTCTGGCCGTGCATCTGCATTGCGGGTTTTGGCAATTGGTACAACAGAAACGCGTAACGGGCTACGCTGATCGATATGCAGGGTTGTCAGGCATTTTGCATTTGCACACACGACATCGTTGCCTTTGAGAACGTAATCCTGCAATGCCAATTTTTGGCGGCAGGCTGGGCAGGTGATAAATTCGACTGACATGTGGCTATTCTCCAAAAAGTGAATCGACAAACTGCTGAGATTCAAACATCGCAAGATCGGTCATCTTCTCACCAGTTCCAATATAACGAATAGGTCGCTCAATATCCTGGGCAATCGCGAAGGCGATTCCACCTTTTGCACTGCCATCCAGTGTTGTTACCGCAACATCCGTGACATCGACGGATTGCAGGAAGGCTTTGGCTTGTAGAACGCCGTTCTGACCAGTGGTAGCATCAATAACCAGCAACACCTCATGCGGCGCATCCGGGATACGGCGGCGAATGATATTACGCACCTTCTCCAGTTCACGCATTAGATTGGTCTTGGCATGCAGGCGCCCAGCAGTATCGAAAATCAGCACATCAACATTCTGTTCCAATGCGGCATCAGCTGCATCATAGGCAACTGCCGCCGGATCTGCACCCTGACCACGGGTGATAATTGGCACTCCAACGCGTTCGGCCCAGGCTGCAAGCTGCTCGGTTGCCGCAGCGCGGAAGGTATCTCCAGCGGCGAGCAATACCGTTTTGCCATATTGATGCTTCAGACGATGGGCCAGTTTCGCGACTAGGGTCGTCTTACCTACACCATTAACGCCAACAACCAGTAGCACGTATGGATGCGCTGTTGGTTGTTGGCGTGCACTTTGATCCTGGAGCACGCGAACCATTTCAGCCTTGAGCATATCGCGTACTTCGCTGGCACGCTTGACACCATTGCGGTTGGTGCGATCCTTGGTGCGGTTCACGAGGTACATGCTGGTTTCAACACCAACATCAGCTTGGATCAGCAGTGCCTCTAGATCATCCCATAGTTCTTCGCTAATTGGATCGTTATTGGCAAAGAGCCCTGATATCTGGCCAAACATTCCATGGCGTGCTTTATCGGTTGCCTGGCTGATTTTCTGCTCTTCTTCTTGAGCTTCATCCTCGGTGCGGGGTGCATCCTGCCCGCGTCCGAATATTCGCTGAAAAAATGACATGTGCTTGCTTCCCTCTCTTGTTGCAAGCAATATTGTACCATGGAGCGGGGCAGCGCAGGAGCGCAAGAGCGATGGAGCGATGGAACGATGGAGCATTGAAGCATTGAAGCGGGGTGCCAGACCCAAAGGGTACCCCGGCCAAGCCGGGTGCCCTCTTGTTCTCTTGTTCAGTTCTTTGGTTCTTTGGTTCTTGGTTCTGTTATCCTATTGTGCCTTTGCGTTAAGGTCACCGTGTCTCCGTGTCTCCGTGTCTCCGTGTTATATCTTCACCTCATGATTTTTCGCGCAGTGCCTGTTCGACAAGCTTGGCAGCGGCAGCTTGGATGGCAGGGTCGCTGGTTGGCAGAACCAATCCATCGGAGGGTGCTGGCTTGCGCGCGGAATAATCGTTTCCGGCACGTAAGAGCGCCATTGTAGCCGCGCCCACTAGTGCTCCAAGGATCAGGCCAAGTTGTGTTGGGTTCTTCAATACTGCAAATAGTTCTTCAAGCAATGTGAGGCGGTAACGCAATCTGCGTACCTCAGGTGGTTCACGGCGAAATAAGCTCATCGGGTGGTTCCTTTATCTGCGATATGCTTGTCTAGGCAACATCGCTAATCTCACTAGTAGCTAATACTAACCAAAAGGTGAATGCAAGATCTGGCACGAAGTAGAACTGATCCACCAGCCCATGGGTGAGTGCTGCTGCCATTGCCGCGAGAATTCCGACAACAAGCGGCATTGAACGTAAATCGGCCTGCTGCCATGTTTTGCGCACAAATCGCACAACAAGCCAGCCAAACGCAATCAACCCAAGTGGCCCCATACGAAGTAAGATGTCGAGTAGCAGGTTATGCGGATGAGCAGCATACTGCTCGCTGGTGCCAACCAATGCTGGGTCGATCAGGCTGCGCCCAGAATCTGGGTTATGGTATGCATAGAACTGATCCAGACCAATCCCAAGTGGGTGTTGTTGAAGATACCCTAGTGCCTCTTGCCAGAGCAATATACGTGTCCCTTCGCTCCCACCGACACCACGCAATGTGAGTACTAGCAGAGCGAGAGACGCACCCACAATGCCAAGTGCGATCAGTGGTAGTGCCAACCGATGGGTTGACCCAATGCCACACAAAGCCAGGACTAACACTGCAACCGCCGCGCCTAACCACGCGCCGCGCGAAAACGAAACAAATAGGCCAGCAAGGCACAGGATAAGCATTGAAGCACTGAAGTATTGGAACATTGAAGCAGAAAGCGCAGAGCGCAGAGCGCAGAGCGCAGAGCGATGAAGCGATGGAGCGACTCTCGGTTCTCTTGTTCTCTTGTTCTCTTGTTCTGTTCTTGGTTCTTGGTTTGGGTGCCCTCTGGGCAATTCTTGGTTCTTGGTTCTTGGCGCTTGGCTGCTTGTCTCGTGGAAAAGGAGTGCAGCCGCCAGTGGCCATACTCGCCCAAGGAACAGACCAAGGTTATTTGGATGGCCATAGACCGAAGCGACACGTCGGGCGCTGCCAGCCTCGACAATATTCTCGCTGAAGCTGCGCTTCGCACCAATCAGTGGCACCAGATCGATGCCAATATATTGGAGTATGCCAATTAACGCAACACAACTCCCTGCTACAATTAGCGCAAGTACTGCGCGTCGGGTTGTGCCAGTTGGCATGGATTTCAGGAGGAGATAGAAGATCACTGGCTCTAACACAAGCCAACGCAATTCGCGTAATGCCTCGGGCCGTGAGGCCGGTAGTGCGATCCATACTCCCCAGAGGCCTGCCGCGAGGAATAGGAGCAGTGGCAGTGCGTTGCGCAGGGTGGGGTGGACTGAAGTCCGTGATCCTGAGTCCGCCCCTGAACTCGAACCCGCCCCTGAACGCGAACTCGACCCTGAACGCGAGCCCGAACCTAATCCGCTCCGGGATTTAATGAGTGTAAGTACCCATTGCCCACCAGCGGCCACGCTCACTAATCCAAGGGTTACCTCGTGCAGTGGCAAGAGGATTTCACGATCGCGCAGCCCACCCAAACTGGCAGGAATAAGATAGAGTGGAATAGCGAGTGGCACAAACAGGATTGCCAGATCGGGCTGCAACAATGCTAGTGAGAAGAAGATGGCTGCACCAAATACGCGCACGATAAGCGGCAGCGTATTCATGTAGAATAGAGCTAATCCAAGAGCCATGCCAGCTATCAGAACCAGGCTACGTTGCCGGGGAAATCTCACCATAACGCCTCATCTGTAGGTTGGCTCGCATTATAGCGCAGAACCGCTGTACAGCGCACAACGCATAGCGCAAGCGTATAACGCAGAACCAAGAACCAAGAACCAAAGAGCACAGAACGCAAAGACGCTGAAACTGTTTCAATGCTCCAATGCTCCAATGCTTCAATGTTCGAATGCCCTCAACGTTCCATCGCTCCACCGTTCCATCGCTCGATTGCCAATCCTCCGATTGCCTTGTATCATAGATGTTCACAGCGTATTACCCTAAGAGTTGATAGGAGAACTAGGATGGCCATGAACTCACGCAGCCGGATGATTACGGCTGGCACTCAGCGTGCGCCGAATCGCGCGATGCTACGGGCGGTTGGCTTTGGTGATGATGATTTCGAAAAGGCGATTGTTGGTGTCGCCAGTTCATATAGTACGATTACCCCGTGTAACGCTGGCCTTGATGTGCTTGCCCGTGCTGCTGAGGCTGCTATCCGAGATTCTGGCGCCATGCCACAGGTTTTTGGTACGATTACCATCGCTGATGGTATCTCGATGGGCACCGAAGGCATGAAGTACTCGCTTGTCTCACGCGAGGTGATCGCCGACTCGATCGAGACAGTTTGTAATGGCCAGCGCATGGATGGCGTGCTGGTGGTCGGTGGCTGCGATAAGAATATGCCTGGTGCCATGATCGCGCTTGCGCGCCTCAATATCCCGTCGATTTTTGTCTATGGTGGCACCATCAAGCCAGGCCATTACAATGGTGAGGATCTGACGATTGTAAGCGCTTTTGAGGCAGTTGGGAAATATAGTGCAGGCAAAATCAGCCTTGATGAATTACTTGAGGTTGAACGGCGCGCCTGCCCAGGCCCAGGATCGTGTGGTGGTATGTATACCGCCAACACCATGTCATCGGCAATTGAGGCAATGGGTATGGCACTGCCATATTCCTCAACTGAGGCCGCCGAAGATGCCGAGAAGACCGATAGCGCAGCACGTTCAGGCACGGCACTCGTCCATGCCATCCGGCATCAACTCCTGCCGCAGAATATCATGACGCGCAAGGCATTTGAGAATGCTATCACCGTAACAATGGCGCTCGGTGGCTCCACCAATGCGGTTCTGCACTTGTTAGCGATTGCCTACTCAATGCAGGTGCCACTCAAGCTAGAAGATTTCGAGGAAATTCGCCAACGTGTGCCGGTGATATCTGATCTAAAGCCATCTGGCCACTATGTCGCGACCGATCTCCATAAAGTCGGTGGTGTACCCCAAGTGATGAAGATGCTGCTGCATGCTGGCCTCCTGCATGGGGATTGTCTTACAATTACTGGCAAGACAATCGCTGAGAATCTTGCCAATGTGCCCGATCAGCCACCTGCCGGACAAAACGTCATTCGGCCATTTAACAAGCCACTCTATGCACATGGCCATCTCGCGATTCTGCGTGGTAACCTTGCTGAGGAAGGTTGTGTCGCCAAAATTACTGGTCTCAAGCAGACGATGATCACCGGGCCAGCACGGATCTTCGAATCAGAGGAAGAGTCGCTAGAGGCAATTCTGGCGGGTAAAATTGTTGCTGGTGATGTGGTGGTTATCCGCTATGAAGGGCCGAAGGGTGGCCCTGGGATGCGCGAGATGCTCGCGCCGACATCAGCAATCATTGGTGCTGGCCTTGGCGATAGCGTTGGCCTGATTACCGATGGGCGTTTCTCCGGTGGCACATGGGGCATGGTCGTTGGCCATGTCGCACCCGAAGCCTTTGTTGGTGGCACAATCGCATTGGTACACGAAGGCGATTCGATTACAATCGATGCGGAGCACCTGCTCCTACAACTGAATGTGCCGGATGATGAGATCGCCCGCCGCCGTGCCGCTTGGAAGCAGCCCGCGCTACGCTACCCACGTGGTGTGCTTGCCAAATATGTGCGGCTTGTCTCTACCAGCAGCCGGGGCGCAGTAACGGATTGATAGTAGTGCTTGGTACAAATGCCAAGGATACGAGGAATGCAATGGCGCACGGTTATGATGACAATGCGCCTTTGTGCTTTGTGTTAAGAACCTCCGCAAGGTTATGGCGAGTAGTATATGGATAGACACCCAATCGATAGCCAAGCACTCCGTGAACAGAACCGTCGTTCGTGGAATATGGTTGTTCCAGCACACTATAGCCATCATCGCGATCTCGCTGCGTTCCTGCGCGCAGGCGGCCTGACGATCTTCCCCGAAGAACAGGAACTGCTTGGCGATATAACAGGTCAATCACTTGTACACCTGATGTGTAACACCGGCCAGGATACCCTCAGCCTTGCACGGCTGGGTGCCAAGGTGATCGGGATTGACATAAGCGACGAAGCGATCGCGATTGCATGTAGCTTAGCACACGATTCTGCCCTTCCTGCCCAATTCGAGCGAGCAGATGTATTCGATTGGTTGGCACAGGCCGCCGCCGAGGGGCGTAGATTCAATCGGGTGTTTTTTTCCTATGGCACATTATGCTGGATATCCGATCTCAGCCAATGGGCGCAAGGGATTGCGGCGATACTTGCTCCCGGTGGGCGATTTGTTGTGATCGATTTTCATCCAACATCGAATATGTTTGATGCGGCATGGCAGTTGGTAAGAACCTACCCTGCAGGTGGCAATCTCTTGACCCTCGCAGGTATCGATGATTATGTTGGCGCTTCTGGTGCTGGCCTCACCCCATCGGGGTTTACGGAGGGTGTGCGTGAATTCCATAACCCGGAACCATGCCATCTCTTCCAATGGGGCGTTGGCGAGGTGGTTACCGCTTTGGCACAAGCTGGTCTACGAATCGAAACCCTGCGAGAATATCTATTCGTGAATGGTGAGCGGCCCTTTACAAATATGCGCGAAGGGCTTGGGCGCCGCCTGATAGCACCAGAGGGAACGCCACAGATTCCACTGATGTATGCCGTAACAGCAACTCATTGACAGCTGTTGTTCAGGTAATTGCCGTTTAGAAGCTCTATACAATACATTGGCCGTAGTTAGCCATCTAGGTATGCTTCTACGGCCAATGTGCGATCAATCCGAATCACGGTTTCTGGTTGCGGGTAATCTTCTTACGTTGCTTGTGGAACTTATTGATTTGTTTACCCCATTCCTTATCTTGCTGGCGGCGATCACTTTTCGGACTAGCCGGTTTGTCGCCTGAACGGCGAATGCGTTTGAAACCTGGCTCTTCCTCAAGATCGTCATCAAGCAAGGAATAGGACATAAATGGGTCGAATTCGTCATCAGAAGCATGCTGGCGCTTCGTCATCGTGGGTTCCTCCAGAATTTGAAATAAACTATTCCAACGACTGCGGGAAGCACGACCATACCAGTAGCTGAGGCGTGTGAAGCAGGATGTTTCGCATCTCGGACACAGCAACGCCAACACGAGCAGGGTCGTGTCTGACGGCATCATAATGCATGAGTGGCTAACGTAAAGACTGCGTGATTGGCACACTCAACACCCGGATCCGAATCCGGTGATGCCTAGGCTATTACCGAGCTTGCCGAGAACACAAAACCCTCCTGGTTTCAGCGTGGTGAGGATGACGCATCACTATTATACCATTAGGAATGCGATCGCGGCGATTGGGTTTGTCTGGTAGAACTGATTATGGTATATTTCGCAGCCTCCTCCCCTTGGGTTTGTCTACTGAGCGTTCACAAAAGGATCCGCAATGCCTGCCCTAACCATTACGATCACTGATCAGCAGCGCCAGCTTATCGAAGCCGAAATTCAGCAAGGTAGTTATGCTGGATCCAGTGATGTGATCCAGGCCGCCCTACGATTGTTGGAGGCGCAAAAGCACGAGCGGCCTACTGATCGGATTCTGCTTGAAGGCATGCACTTCTTTGGCTATCACGGCACACGCTCCGAGGAAACGACCCTTGGCCAACGTTTTGTGGTCGATATTGAACTCCACTGCGATCTGCAAGCCGCTGGTGAAAGCGATGATCTGAGTCAAACGGTCGATTATAGTGAAGTGTATCGTAGTGCACGTGCAATTGTTGAAGGTCCGCCTTTTAAGCTTACCGAGGCTGTTGCAGAACGGATCGCTACAACAATACTTGCACAGCATGCACGTGTGCGCGTGGTTCACGTCAAGGTGGCGAAACCGCAAGTACGTATGGAAGGTACCGTACTGACTGGTTCGGCAGTTGAGATCGTGCGCCGGCGCTGAACAGCAAGAGCGCAAGAGCGCAAGAACGCATATTGTGCGCTATGTGTTGTGCGCTATGCGCTATGTGTTATGCATTATGCGTTATGCGCTAACAGTGAGTACCTATGTTTACACTCAGCTATACCCAAACACTCGATGGCCGGATCGCAACCATTGAAGGTGTCTCGCAATGGATTGGTAGTGGCGAATCGCTCCGTTTCGTGCATCAACTGCGTGCTGATCATGATGCTATTATGGTTGGAATCGGCACCATGCTCAAGGATAACCCACGCTTGACAGTGCGGCTTGTGGAAGGGCGTAATCCATTGCGGGTAATTGTCGATAGCACCTTACGTACTCCATTGAGCGCGGCCGTGCTTAACCAGGATTTGGCACATGGCACACTCCTGATAGTAACTGAACATGCCGATCCAGCGCGCATCTCAGCCGTGCGCGCGATGGGTGCCGCGGTTGTTATTGTACCAAGTGATGCTGAGCGGCGTGTGAATCTGAATGCACTGAGTAGAGTGCTCACTGAGCGTGGGGTGGCTTCGGTGATGGTGGAAGGTGGTGCGGCCTTAATCACATCACTGATTCGCGCACGCCTTGTCAGCCGGGTTGTCGCGTGTATTGCGCCGCGCATTATGGGCACCGGTATTGAGGCGGTTGGTGATCTTGGCATGCGCGATCTTGCATCCATGCCGAGCCTAACGGATGTTGTGGTTCAGCAGTACGGCCCAGATCTGGTTATCGATGGGCGCGTCGTTTACTCGTAGTGTGACCTTATATGGCTAAGGAAGTGTATGTACGCACGCGCCATTTGGCTCGCCGCCCCGCGCACAGTTGAATATCGCGATGAGGCTATTCCGCCACCAGGCCCAGGCCAATTGCGGGTGCAGGCGATCACTTCGGGATTGAGCCATGGGACTGAGCGATTGGTCTATCGTGGAGAGGTTGCTACGAATCTACCACTCGACCTGCCAACCCTGGCGGGTAGTTTCGCCTTCCCGATTAAATACGGGTATGCAATCGTTGGTCGTGTGATTGATACTGGGCCAGGTGTTGCTTGCATACCCGGAGATCTGGTGTTTGCGCTGCATCCACATCAGAGTTGCTTTGTGATTGCGGAACATCTAACGCTCCGCCTCCCTGATGGGCTGCTACCAGAGCTTGGGGTATTCGCCGCGAATGTAGAGACCGCACTTACCATATTGCACGACAGCCCGTTCCGACTTGGCGAGACCGCGTTAATCCTGGGCCAAGGCGTGGTTGGCCTGTTACTCGCACAACTCTTACGTATGGCGGGTGCTCGGCGCGTCATTGTTGTCGATCCCCTGGAAATGCGCCGTAACCTCGCCCTTGGATGTGGGGTTGATGCAGCACTCAGGCCCTCATTAACCCTTGGTGAGCAGTTGCGTAGCCTAAATGATGGGCGCCTGGCCGATGTTGCCTTTGAAGTCAGCGGCAACCCCCAAGGGCTTCAGGCTGGAATTGATGCC
>JANLSE010000698.1:0-21210 GCA_031362265.1 Roseiflexaceae bacterium | reverse complement strand
TGGGCGCGTTCGTCGTCCGTCAAGGTGACGTGGTAGATTTTGCGCATGATATCCTCCCGGCATACGTCGCTAGACTGGGAGAAAGTATACTTCAGAATCACCATGGTTGCCTACTAGTACAAATTTGTAACACTGGCGTGTATACTTGTTGTGTAGAGCCAGATAGCTCTCACAATATAATACGTCCAAATACAACATCTTTCTACTATGAGCATTTTTCCCAAACTGAATCGACAAATTCAGTACAAAATCATTCTACCTTATGCTCTTCTCACACTGCTAGTTGCTATGGCAGGGTCGGCAGCGGCATTGTTATTTGTTACAGGGACTGCTCAAGAACGACTCAATAATCAACTCGCACAAGTTGCACGCACAACAAGCGATTCAATTGTCAATATCGAAAAGGCGAATCTTGCTTTCTTACGCGAAGTTGCCTTCGCTAGTTTTAATCCCTATACGAATGCGCCTGCTGTCTCTGATGCACTTGCCACTCACCAAATTCCAGGATTAGAACAGGCGCTTGAACCATATTTCCAGATAAGTGGAGAACGCGCTGTATGGATTGATCGCCTGATTGTCTTCGATACCCAAGGTCAATCTATACTCGATTGGGAGCGCAGTACTCGTGTGAGTCCTCCATCAACCTGGGTGCGCCATTCACAATACGATCTCTCTTCATTATGGTTTATCTCCCCCGTATTACAAGGGCAGCGCGATGAGCTTGGGGATAAATATGCAGGTCTCCTCAATCTTGGGAGCGATCAGCGTTACTTATATGTTGTTGCTCCTATTACCAAAGAGAACAAAGTAGTCGGTGGCATTATCGCCGCAACTCGCCTTACTACCTTACTTGAGGCACTAAGCGTCAGTTCGCAAGTCGCAGTGATGACGGTTTATGAAGCATCAAATGGCACCGCATTTGCTAGTACCATCGCACCGGTAAGCGGGCTTGAAGAGCTGCAAATTCGTACTGATGTACTTAACTTGGTTCGTGAATTGCCAACCAATCGCGAAGAACAGGGTGTCTTTGACACGGTACGAATTAATGAGCGTGATTATCAATTTGCATATGCGCCGTTACGCGCCCGTGCGACGGTTATTGGTCTCATTTCAGTCGCATTGGCCAGTGATTATGTTGTTGGGCCGTGGTCCGACTTACGGCTTCCTCTCACACTGATTACGATGGTTCTTATGATTGCAATCATTGGTCTTGGTGTGCTAGTTGCTGGCAGAATCACTCGCCCGCTACAAGAATTAGTTGGGGTAGCTGAAGCTGTTCGAGCTGGTGACTTAGATCGCCGTAGCCAGGTTCAATCTGAAGATGAGGTTGGTCTTCTCTCAAATTCATTCAATGAGATGACTGCGCACCTTCTCCAGTTGTATCAAACGGTGCGAATGGAGGCGAATCAGCGCGCTGCGATCTTCGAGAGTATTACCGATGGAATTGTTGTGACAACAACCAATGGTGAGATCACTTTGCTTAACCCTGCGATGAAGGGGCTACTCAACCTAGCAAATGTTAGTGAATCACCTCAGCACTTTCGCGAAATACCGCTTCTTTCTCTCGACCAAGCAGCTCTCAACTTCGGTAGCCGTACTGCGACCGATCTATTTCAGCTTGGGGCCCAAATTGTGCGCCTCACAAGCGCGCCAATTCGAAGTGATTCAAATGCATTGGGTGGCTTTGTACATGTACTTCAAGATATGACCAGCGAGGTCGCGATCGATCGCGCCAAGACCAATTTTATCGCCACGATTTCACACGAGTTACGTACACCGCTAACCGTAATTGGTGGAAACGCTGATTTATTGCTCAGTGGACTGATGGGGCCTATGAGTGAAGACCAGCGCCCAATGATTGTTACTATTCGCGAGTATACAACCACTACTACCTCATTAATAAATAACATTATTACTGTTGCTGGCCTCGACGCCGCGACAATTGAATTCCACTTACAACCACATAAGCTTGCGCTATTAATTGACGATGCATCTCGTTCGGTACGTGGACGGATTGCAGCCAAAAGACTTCAGTTTGTAATCGATATTCCCGATCATTTGCCCTTAGTACTCGCAGATGAGATGCAATTGCGGGTTGTTCTACTACAGTTACTCGATAATGCTTGTCGCTATACCGAATCTGGCAAAATCTCGATTCGAGCTGCATGCATGGATAGTGCCATACGAATAGATGTAACTGATACAGGCAAAGGAATTGAGCCTGAGCTACGCGAGCATCTATTTACACGTTTTACTCGTGGTTCTGAGGGAATTAATTCTACCGAACGAGGTATTGGCTTGGGCCTAGCGATCTCACGTGAATTGATTGAGGCCCAACATGGAAGAATCTGGTTAGATCAGACGTCAAGTCAGGGTAGCACTTTCAGCTTTACATTGCAACACACCTATGAATCGACGCCAACAGAATACATCATTGCCTCAAACGCCTAAACGAGGCCTCATTCTTGTACTAACCTTTGCGACACTCGTCCTGGCACTTTGCGGGATCATACTGATCGCTCATTTTGTGTTATTCACTATTCTCCCACGAGGAAGCATCTATCCTCAAAGCTTGATCAGTTATTTGAACGCTGACTATCGCCCTTGGGAAGCCAATTCGATTCCTCAACTACCTCCTTTAAATCCTAAGACGATTGCCGAAAATGAGCGTGATCGTGCCAGTGATAACGAGGGTATCTCTAATAATAACACGAGCGCCCCGGCTCAGGTTGCGCCAATCGCTGCTTTATCAGGCTCAGGAATCCCTACTATAGCTCCCGAGTTTAGAGCAACTCTTACATTAATACCTACCGCAATACCTACTGCAATCGCAATAACACCTACATTCACATCACTAAATCCCACCCAAAATGTATTCCCGACCCAGCAAGAGAAGCAACCACCAGACACACACTCTACTTCAAGTATTGTTGCGGCTGATTCGACCCAAGAGCCTACCGGTACGCAGGTCGGCAGTGCCACGAACACAGTAACACCCACTCCATCGACCATTGGTACTGTGGTGCGCACAGGTACTGCAACGAAAACACGAATCTTGGTGCCAACAAATACCCGTACTGCGACGGCAACCAACACGGCTACTCGTACCGCAACAACGGTACCAACAAGCGTCGCCACGATCACAAATACTCCAACTGATACAGCAACCAATACGGCTACCGAAACTGCTACAGCAACGAGCCAAGTAGCAATCATCCCTACTACGACTAATACGCTGACCCCCACTGCCACAGCTACATCAACTGAAACGACGACTGCAACTTATAATCCTACAAGCACACCAACACCATCCGGTACGGCTACCGCAACAAATACGCCAACTGACACAGCGACTGCTACTAATACGCCAACTGATACAAGCACGCCTACATCAACCAACACAGCTACCGCTACCAACACACCTACGCTTACCGCTACGCCAACGGCAACAAACACACCAACTACGACAGCGACTGCAACAAGCACACCGATTCCGAGTGGGATCTTTGTCGTCAACATTGTTGGTGATGCCCCCGATGCTAATGCGGCTGATGGGATTTGTCAGACGGCGATAGTTGGCGAATGCTCATTGCGAGCAGCTATCGAACAGGCTAACGCCAGCGCGGGTGCGAATACCATTCTGTTCAATATCTCTGGCGTTGGGCCATACACTATCGCCCTAACCAGTGGCCTACCCGCGATCAGTGATTCAGTAATAATCGATGGTAGCAGTGAGCCAGATTTCGCCGGGTCACCAATCATTGAACTGAGCGGTGGCAATAGCTTAATGGAAGGCCTAGTTCTTAATCTGGGTAGCGACGGCAGTACAATCCGCGGCCTTGTGATCAATCGTTTCACTAATTGTGGTATCGAAATCTATAGTAGTAACAATAGCATTGTTGGAAATTTTATTGGCACAGATGTGACTGGCACGCTTGACCAAGGCAACCTCGATGGCATTTCCATCGATAGCGGTAGCGGTAACATGATTGGTGGCACCGTTGTTGCTGACCGCAACTTAATCTCTGGCAACAATGCCGCTGGCATTAATTTCAACACCAATTCCACCAGCAATAGTGCGATTGGCAACTATATCGGCACCACAGTGAGCGGCCTCGCCGCACTTGGAAACCAGACTGGTATCAATATAGGTGGCAATGCAACCAGCACAACAATTGGTGGTACAAGCGCGGGCGAGGGTAATATCATCGCCAACAACGGCGACAATGGTATTGCCGTGGTAAGTCCAAATGCGAATGGCAATATGCTGCTGGGCAACAGCATCTACGGCAACATATTGCTAGGTATTGATCTAGATTCCGATGGGGTTACTGCCAACGATAACGCCCGTACAACTGGTCGACCCAACCTGTTAATGGATCACCCAATCATAACTGCCGCTTCTGTCAGCGGCACAATCTTGGCAGTCTCAGGCTATATTGGCACTATGCCAAACCAGAGTACATTTGCAAATACCCGAGTAGAACTATTCCTTAGCGATAATGACGCAAGCGGTTATGGTGAAGGGCGTAGATACCTTGGATTTCTGACATCCGATGCAAATGGTAACTTCAGTGGGTTGCTAACAGTACCGGGGATCTACCTCAATGACAAACTAACGGCAACGGCGACCGACAACACGAATGGAAACACTTCGGAGTTTGGGCCAAATGCGACAATTACTATTCCATTCGTTACGAGTCAACCCGCTACAAGCGCAGATTGTGTTCAGATGAATTATGCACTAGGGAGCAGAGCTTGGGGTGTTACAGGAAATGCAGCACGTAGTGATAATACCTATTCGAGCGCTTTTGTTGATGGGACAACGAGTGAATATCTATACTGCAGTCATTTTGGATTTGCCATTCCTACTGGAAGCTATATTCAAGGGATTGTTGTAGATACCGAGCGCAAATCGAATCGTACCACAAACGGTGGCAGCCGGGATGCTTCTGTTCGCCTCATTAATGCAAATAGGATGCTTGCTGGCAATGATCGCGCGAATCCAACAATATATGGAACTACCGATCTTTATGACACCCATGGCAACGCTTCTGATCTTTGGGGTGTGAGTTGGACGCCAAGTGACATTAACGACTCAGATTTTGGGGTGGCAATTGCTGTTACGAAACCCAGTAGTTCTGGCTTTGCCCATCGTGTAAGAATCGATCATATACGGATTACTGTGTATTACTCGAGTATTCCAACTGTACCCATGTGCACCAATACTGTAGCTACCAATACTGCTGGCGTGATTTATGATTCTGGTGGCAATATTGGGGCATATGGCAATAATGAATATTGTGGCCTTCTTATAGCCCCTATTGGTTCCCCTGGTGTTATTCAACTCAATTTTTCGCAATTTGATACTGAGGCTAGCTACGACACACTCCTCGTTTACGATGGCACTGATGCATCAGGGGTTCTACTGGGAACATTCTCAGGAACGACACTACCAACTGATCTTACAGCTACATCCGGAAGTGTGTATATACGATGGATTTCGGATAGTAATGTTCCAGCACCAGGGTATATACTAACCTGGACAAGCACGCCGTGATAAGTGGATACAATCTGGTGCCGCTCATATGTGATACTGAATCAGGTGACATCTATTCCATACCGTAGCTAGTTACCAAATCACCAGATTGGTTGAACCCTATGAGTGCTCTCAGTATTACATTAGGCGTGGAGCCTCGTCCACGTACTGCTCGCAAACAGCATCCCCCACTAGCACAAGTATTACAAACTATTCTAGCCGCATTGCCCGATGCGGTATATGTCGTCGATCCACACGACCCTGAACAGCGCTGGCCGATCGTCTATTGTAATGAGGCTGCTTGCCAATTGTATGGGCGCCCCAAAGATCAAATTATTGGCCGATCGCTCGCCAGCCTTGAGCGTGAATCATGTGAGCGTGACTATTCATTACAGTACGTAGAGTATGTTCGCAAACATGGTCACGATCAACTCCATGGAACATATCGACATCATGATGGCCATATGATTTCTGTCGAGACGGCGATATCGCTGATGGTCATCAACAATCACGAATACCTCCTACGGCGTGATCGTGATATTACCACCCACAAACAAGTAGAAATTGCCCTTCAACAACGCATAAGTTACGAGCGTCATGCCGCTGAGATTGTCCAGCGCCTGGTGAGTTTGCCTCTCGGCTCAATCGACCAAGGTTTGCACGACATCCTGGATCACATAAACAAATATCTGTCGGTAGATCGAACCTATTTACTCTGTTATGCTCCAGAAGAGCATTCATGTTGGATCGCCCATGAATCGCATTCAGAGGGGTGTAAGACACAGGGCGTAGCGTGTAGACCGATCTCGAATGTGTATGCAGCCTGGCTAGATAAAGAGGTGAAAGAGCAAGGTTTCGTTCAGATCTCGGATTCTACAAGCGAAGCAAAGCATTTGTGGCAGATAAGCGATTCGCCGCAGGCAATGTTAGGCGTGAGGGCACATGTAAGCGATACGATGTCTCGAATACTCATATGCGAAGTGATCGACACAAAGCGAGAATGGTCAAACGACGAAATCATCTTCCTACAAACGATTGCAACTATTATCGGAACCATCACAGAGCGCCAGGAAGTTATCGCAAACCTCCAGATGAACAATGCGCGTTATCGTATTGTTACCGAGTATGCAACCGATGTTATATCGCTCCATGATCCAAGTGGGGTATGCTACTATTGTTCCCCAACATTGCGTACCATTCTGGGGTACGAACCAATTGATTTGGTGGGTCGTCTCCCATTTGAGTTTATGCATCCTGATGATCATAGTACAGCGTTGGCGCGTGGTAAAATCCACGATAATGGCGCAGTCACCACGACATTTCGTGTACGCCATCGCGATGGTTACTATGTTTGGATGGAGACATCCATTCGTGCCGTATGTGACCCAATCACTGGAGCGATTCACGAAGTTATTGCTGTTACTCGTGATATTGACGCACGCAAAATGTACGAAGCTAAAATCGAGCAATTGGCGTTTTATGATCCGCTAACGCTGTTGGGAAATCGGCGTCATTTTCATGAACAAGTACAGCGAACGCTCTGCGCATTCGATCAGCAGAATGAACAAATTGCGCTCCTCTATCTCGATCTTGATCATTTTAAGAAAGTTAATGACACATTAGGCCATGATGCAGGAGACGAGCTACTGATGCAAGTTGCAGCACGATTGCACTCACAGTTAAGTGAGCACGATACGCTTGCACGACTGGGTGGTGATGAGTTCGCTATTCTGCTACGAAGTCAAGATATTCAAGTATCGGTTGCAGATATTGCACAACGAATTGTAAACCAAATCAAGTTACCCTTTCAAGTGCGAAATCAGACTATTCACCTTGGCGTAAGCATTGGCATTGCACGCGCACCATTAGATGGCCAGAGCTTCGAGGATCTGCTCAAACACGCTGATATCGCGATGTATCGCGCGAAATCTGAAGGCGACACATTCAAGTTCTTTGATCCAAGCCTAAGCGCATATTCGCACGAGCAGCTTCAACTTGAAGATGAGCTTCGACGGGCAATCGCATCAAATAGCCTGACACTACACTATCAGCCCATTTTTGATCTGAATGCACAATCCATTATTTCGGTAGAGGCACTTGTTCGATGGCAGCACCCAACGCGGGGGCTATTAATGCCAAGCGAGTTTGTTCCGATTGCTGAGGAGAGCGGCCTGATTCGCTCACTGGATCGCTGGGTTGTATTAGCTGCACTACGCCAACTAGCTGATTGGGCGGCGCAAGGCAAGCGCATCAATGTTTCAATCAATCTCTCTGCTCGAACGGTGTATGATGATGATTTGGGTCAATATGTGCGTGATTGCCTACGAGCCAGCGGCGCACCAGCATCACGTGTTATTTTTGAAGTAACGTAAAGTGTTGTTATGCGCGACCACAAAGTAGCGCATGAGATTTTGGATACGTTAAAACACTTAGGGATGCGAATCGCACTCGATGATTTTGGCAGCGGCCATGCCTCAATGTCCTACCTGAAGTGGCTACCGGTTGACATTGTGAAGATTGATCGCACATTTGTACAAGGGGTTGGGCATGATCCACGCGACGAAGGTGTTGTTCGCGCAATTGTAGCGTTGAGCCAAGGGCTAGGAATCGACGTTGTTGCCGAAGGTGTTATGGATACATGTCAGGTACAATGGCTACGGCGAATCGGATGTAAGTTAGGCCAGGGATTTGGGCTAGGGCGGCCGACATCTCCTGAGCATGTGCAGATCTAAAGCGACACGTTAGCTCGCACCAAAACCGGTTTCTTCCGTGCTATATTTGTTCTTCTATGCGTATAATCTCATCCAGAAGCCGCTGCCTCCCGCTACTTTGGGCAATTGCTCGCGCTGCCGCAACTGTCGCACGTGCTTGTTCGGGTGGCAGCAATGGCGTAAGCCAGATCCGAATTTGAGCAGCTAGGTGAGGAATACCAAGCGCATCGGCTTGAGCTTGAGCTGAAGAGAGCCTATGAACCGCTAGAGAGATTTGCCCTTGTCGTTGTGCGACCAACCCCAAATTAGCTGTTAGCCCTGCAATCCGCTCTGGCATCCGCAGGCGCTCGGCAACCGCAAGCGCTGCCTCAAATTCTCGTTCAGCGTTGGTGAGATCGCCGGCTGCCAATGCCACTTCACCAGCGGTAGAGCGCAAGAAGGGCTCTAGGCCCAACATGCCAGTTACTTGTGCGAGGCGTAAGCCAGCAGCGACAAACTGTTCGGCCTGCGGATCCTTCAATAGATGCATGTGATAGGCCAGATTATTCATTGCCAGAATGCGGAAATAGATCGCGCCTGGTTCACGTTCTGCATACGAGAGTGCGCGCTGATAATATTCAATTGCCACACCCAGATCGCCCTGTTGCGCATGAATGCTACCTAACTCAAAAATAATTTGGGCATGGGTTGCAGGATCTGCCTCAGCATCATTGAGCCGTTCGGCAATTTGCAGGTGCTCCGATGCCTGCTGAAGATCAGCTCCTTCAACAGACAGTGCAACCCCCCATAACATCTCGGCACGTACAGCGCTACCAGGATGCCCACTTGCACGAATTTGTTGCGCAATCGCAAGCGCTTCCGCATAACGTGCTTGAGTCACAAATACTTGGGCCAGGGCAAGCCGAGCGCCATCTAGCCCTGGCCGGTTACCATGGGCACGTGCATATACAATCGCTTCCTGATAGACATCAATAACTCCATGATGGCCAACATGCTGCATCACATCACCAAGCTCAATCAGAACAATGCCGCGCTCAAGAATGGTTCGGCTTGCTAATGCCTGTTGATACAATGCAATTGCCTCTTGCCAGGCTGCTAATGCCGCCGCTTGGCGTGCAGCAATCAATGCATATGGTGATGATCGCTCAGCAAGCCCTGCTTCCATCAGATGCCAGGCTAATGTTCCTGCAATTTGTTCAATTTGCCCACTATAGAGTACCTCAATCGCATCTGCAAGGCGCCGATGCAACTGGCGATGACGCGGTTCGCCTATTTCACGATAAGCAACCTCCATGGTGAGGCTATGATCGAATCGCCAGTGCCCATCGGCGACCGGCCCAACGAGATGTGCCGCACGTAACTCATCGAGTGCGTCAAGTATTGTGGCTTCGGAGAGGCCGCTCGCATGGGCAACCAGCTCAAATGCAAATTCACGCCCAGCGGCCACGGCAATATCAAGCAGCAGGCGCGCAGGATCCGAGAGACGCGCCAAACGCGATAATATAAGGCTTTCGATGGTTTGCGGCACAACCAGCCCAGCCTGCTCCATCCCTGGCAGTAGCGTACCAGTTGGGCCAAGTAATGAATGTTCCCGAAGATAGCGCAAAAGCTCAACCGCGAAATAGGGATTTCCCTCTGATGCTTGATCCAACCAATCTGCAAGTGGCTGGTAGAAATGCGGACTCACAGCGCGTGCTAGGCTTTGAGTTGCTGCCGAACTAAGGCGAGCCAATGGCATGCGAGCAAGCCACCCTTCACGAGTAAGTGCTTGGATGAATATTGCTAATGGTGTGCGCGGTTCCGGAACGCGCGTAGCTACAACGAGCGTCAGCGGAGCTACCATGACACGACGAGCGAGATAGCCGAGTAGACCAAGGGTTGCTTTATCGGCCCATTGGATATCATCGAGAAATAGAATAAGCGGGCTTGTGCGTGCGGTTGATTGAAGCAGTTGACTTACGGCTTCCCATACGCGCGATTCATCGGCAGCTGTGAGCGGCCGCCCTTCCGGGCCAATTTCAGGCAGCAATCGGGCGATTTCCCCGCGCCAAACTGGGGCAAGGTTGAGTTGCTGCCAATCTATTTGTGTCATAAGGCTACGGAGCGCCTCGACAACCGGGTGGTATGGAAGTGATTGTTCTAGTTCGCGGGCAGTACCTACAAGGCCCAAGGCGCCGCTCTGCTGAATGAATTGTGCAGCGAGATGCGATTTACCAATACCTGGCTCGCCCTCTATCAGAATGAGCTGTGGGCCGTGCAGTAGGCTCTGTAAGCGCTCAAGTTCCTGTTCACGGCCAACAAATGGGAGTTGCTCGGATTCCGAGGTAGGCACGCTTACACTGCGCAATGACATTGGCGGCAATAATCCAGCACGCGACTCTTCTGCCCGCAGATTGTCGGTAATGATTGCATCATAGATAGCACGGGTTTCTGCGAGCGGTGGCACACCCAGTTGATTATCGAGCAGATCGCTCAGGCGCTCATAGCGCCGAATCGCGGCTGCACGAGCACCTGAGCGATATTCAATCAGCATCGCATCGCGCTGGATGGCTTCATTGAGCGGATCGAGTGTAGCAGCCTGTGATAGTGATTCAAGCGCCAACACATAATCAAGACGATTGCTGCGCAGATTGGCAAGTTGCTTGAAACCGCGAATAGCAATACGTTGATAGCGCTCACGCTCAACACTGATCCAATCCTCGATTTCCGGATTCTCAGAGAGCTCCACGCCTGCTAAGAATGGCCCACGGTAGAATAATAATGCTTCGGCCAGCTTGGCTTCACTGGCTGGTTCTGTCAAGGCTGCGGTTAGGTGGCGGGCATCTACTGCGGCAAATGGGGTAATCGCCAGATCTTGATCGGTTCCGGCTAGCTCTGGCCCAAGCGCACGCCGCAAACCATGCAGGGTTGTCCGTAGGCTCTGTTGTGCTGCTGCACGCTCATGGTCGGGCCAGAATAGGCTAAGCAACCGGCCACGCGAAACGGAACCAGGATGCGCCGCCAGATAGAACGCCAACATTCGACTCTTCCGCCGAGGTATATCGACAAGTGTGCGATCACGGAATATTTGAGGCTCACCAAACAGGTGAATATTGAGTACTGCCATAGGTATTGTTTACGCCACACAAGTATTGCAAGCCTGACAGAACCAAGAACCGTTCGGCTGACGCTCACGGCGGAAGCCAAGAACCACACGTTTATGCACCAGAATGACCTCTCCCGTTTACGAATGCTTTAGGACAGCTATAGAATCATACTAGTTGCAAGTATCTGCTGTTAGGACTTATGGTCGTATCTATATTCTAACTGCGGATAGCATGTTCAGCAAGCAGTATAATAGGGAAGAACATTGAAGATCTTGCTCCAGATAAGGAATACCATGAAGCATATGCACCAGCGTCTTTTGTTGTTATTACTCATCTTACACATATTCGTCGTTTCAGGGCTTGCCGAAGCAGCCACTCCCGCTAAACCAATTGGTTTTTTCGGTATGAATACCTATATCACTGGTTTAGAGCGGATTGCCAAGGATGGAGATGAAGGGATCGCCCAATTGGTAGCCTCAGGCCGTGCAGCAGGCGTTGGATGGGCACGTGAGGAACTAAGCTGGGCGAATATTGAGCCAAAATACAAAGGCGAATGGAATTGGCCCTATTTCGATAAGCGAATCAAGCAACTGAGTGATTCAGGGTATGGGATTATTGGCATGCTGCTGACAACCCCAGAATGGGCGCGGATTGGCGATTGCCGTGCACGTGTTCAATCCGTTAATACCCAAACATATTGGTGCCCGCCTGCTAACCCGCGCGATTTCTCAGATTACGCTTGGACAATTGTTGAGCGCTATGACGGTGATGGCTTGATGGATGCGCCTGGATCGCCACGGATTGCCGCATGGCAAATTTGGAATGAGCCAAGCGCACCAGGCACATGGCCAGGAAACGCTACTGAATATGGTAACCTGCTTGTGGCAGCCTACAAAGCAATCAAGGCTGCCGATCAGAGTGCGGTTGTCACGCTTGGCGGGGTGTATATTTTCGATGGGCTTGGTACCGATCCAACCGATGGCCTCAAATTCTATAATGAGATGGTTCGGGCGGTTCCAGAATCGCGCGAGACATTCGACGCACTGCCGATTCACCCATATATGACAACTGTTGCGCCCGACGCACCCAAGATTCATGCGACTGTCACGCTCTGGGGGCGAATCCAGCTCGCACAGCGCTGGCTACGCGAAAATCAGGGGCGCCGTGGATCACGCCCATTATGGATCAGCGAGATCGGCTGGTCCACCTGCCGATGCAATGAGGGATGCCCAGATCCAGGAGCTCCAAGTGAGGATGCTGTGGCAACCTATATGGTACGCTCACATGTGATCGCGATGGCGCTTGGAGTGCAGCATGTAAGTTACTTCCAACTCGAAGATAAGTTCGATGGCCGCGATGGGCAGAAGTGCGATGATGCGGGAGCCCTCCTGGATATAGAAGCAAATGGGTATCGGCAAAAGCCTGCATATATTGCTTACCGAACCATGACGAGCCAGCTTAATGGGGCAACATTTATTGGTTTTGGAAAAGCTCATTCGTATCAATATAACCCGCGAGATCAGAATTATATTGGCCTTTACCACACACGCTTCCGGCTCGCAGATGGCACACGTGTCGATGTGCTCTGGCGCACACTCGGATCGCAAACGATCGATCTACCGCTTGAAGTAAAGCGTGGGGCAGAACTGCTGACACGCGATGGAGTGCCTACGGCGTTGAAAGGCTCCTCAATACGCGTAACGGTGGGCGAGCAACCAATCTATCTGCGGCAACCGAAATAATGAAGTATGCACCCATATAAGAAAGCAACACAATGAGCCATAAAGATCATGAGACATGGGCAGCAGAGCAGACGGCAGCTGTCCGCTGTGCAATTATTACGATTAGTGATACTCGCACAATCGAGAATGATACAAGCGGTGCGCATATTCAGGCCGTGCTTCAGGCAGCTGGACACCTGGTACAGGGCTATGCGGTTGTGAAAGATGAGCCAACCCAGATTATCGCACGTGTTCAGGAATATGCGACACATTGCAAGGTTATCTTCACGAGTGGGGGAACTGGGATTGCCCGTAGAGACAGCACTTTTGAGGCAATTGATGCGCTTTTGGAGAAACGCCTACCTGGTTTTGGCGAACTATTCCGTATGCTTTCCTATCAGGAGATTGGGCCAGCCGCGATGCTATCCCGAGCAACGGCTGGAACGTATGGAAGCACCTTAATCTTCTGTATGCCTGGTTCTACAGCAGCAGTACGATTAGCAATGGAGCAACTTATTATTCCACAACTTGCACACCTGGTATGGGAAACGGTTCGCTAATACATTAAGAGGTATGTATGTCCTGGTTATTGATCCAAATGATCCGTTTCTACCAACGATTCATCTCCCCACTTTTCCCACCAAGTTGCATCTATACGCCAACGTGCTCTGGGTATATGCTTGAGGCAATTCGCAGATATGGCGCACTCAAGGGAGGATATCTCGGCGTGCGACGAATCTTGCGTTGCCACCCTTGGGCACAGGGTGGGCACGATCCTGTCCCATAGTGGTGTGTTACCCCAATACACCTTCATTGAGATAATCAGACTCTGCTGCAATGAAGCGAGCCAACATAGCAATGCCGTACTTTGCGTGTTTACAGCATATGCCTTATAGTGACAACTAGCATCTGCCCTTGTTGTACCAGGAGCACATTGCATGCGTTTTGAGGCACACCTCGCCGCGGCAGCCGCAGCTGGGTTCGCAATTTACCGGCGGAGCCCACGGCGTGCGCTGTTGGTTGTACTTGGCGGCGTGGCAATTGATGTTGATCATTTTGTGTTGTATGCATGGCGCAGTGGCGATTGGAGCTTCACTGGTGCATTACACTATGATCGCTATCGCCATATGGGCATTCGCCTAGGTGATACTCGCCCTCGATTTGGGTCCTTGCGCTCGGTGGCACATGAGCCGCAGGTTACACTCCCGATAGTCGCATTATTAGCATTGGTCTGGCCATTCTTACGGCCGGTTGCGTTGGGCATCGTGCTACACCTAGCGCTGGATATTCACTTACCACACTATGATTGGCGCGCTTGGAAACGGGCAGCAGGGCGCTGTGAACGATGCAATCTGCCCGGCTTAGAGCGAGAGGTCTATTATCGTGTATCACCGCGGCGCGGTGGCCATCGATTTGGGTTGGAAAATCGTGTCGTTTGGTGTACTGCCTGTGCACGTGATGTCTACCGTGAGCGTGAAGCAGCCGAGTATACCCGTATAAGCAAGAATCCATTACTCAATCATTCCAAAGAGGGCGATACAAATGGCGCTACTTGAGGTTCGTCAACTAACGGCTGAGTTTGTTGTACCCGATGGCGCTCCATTGCGGGCAATTGAGGATGTCGAGTTTACCCTAGAACGCGGAGAAGCCCTTGGATTGGTTGGCGAGAGTGGTTGTGGGAAGACAACCGCAATGCTAGCGATGTTACGGTTACTCCCAGCTGCGGGGCGTATTGTGCGCGGTAAGGTACTGTTCGAGGGCGAAGATTTGCTTGATCTGTCGGCAGAGGAGCTTCGTGAGCGGCGCTGGCGAGATCTCGCGATTGTCTTTCAAGGTGCAATGAACGCATTGAATCCAGTTCGCACGATTGGTTCGCAGCTACGCGAAGCTATTCTGGTTCATCGCACCACACCACCAGAGCGGGCTGCAGCACGTGTTAGTGAGCTATTGGATTTTGTTGGCATTCCAAGTTGGCGCGCGGAGCAGTACCCTCATCAATATAGCGGTGGTATGCGGCAGCGTGCGATCATCGCTATGGCACTCTCGTGTAACCCAAAGCTTGTGATTGCAGACGAGCCTACGACGGCACTAGATGTTATGATCCAAGCGCAGATTCTGGATCTGCTTGATCGCTTACGCCGTGAGCTCAACTTGGCAATGATTATTGTCACGCATGATCTTGGAGTCGTAGCCGAGGTTTGCCAGAATGTGCTTGTGATGTATGGTGGGCGAGTCGCTGAGTCGGGCCCTGTTCGTCAGGTATTTACGGCGCCACAGCATCCCTATACCCAACGGCTACTCAAGGCATTCCCAAATATTGAGAACACCCAGGGAGAGCTTGCCAGTATCCCTGGCTCGCCTCCGCGTCTCTCGCAGCTACCAAGCGGATGTCGCTTTCACCCACGCTGTTTACTCACCACAGAGCGCTGTAGAATAGAGCTCCCTGAGCTTCGGTCAGTTGGTGTAGCACATCGTGCGGCTTGTCACTATGCAGAGGCGCAATCATGATTTACGATGGGCCAATCCTTGAGGTACAGGGTCTCGCCAAATATTATCCGATTGAGCGTGGCATCATTGGTACGATCCGCAATCAGCTAAAGCGTACTGTACGTGCAATTGATGGGGTTTCTTTTGCCTTGGAGCGTGGCGAGGTATTAGCCTTAGTTGGTGAGAGCGGTTGTGGGAAGACAACAACGGCCATGAGTGTGATTGGGTTGATCGATCCCAGTGCTGGCCAAGTACTGTATGAAGGCAAGCCATTGCACGAAGTGTTACGTCGTGATCGCTGGATGCGACGAGCGGTGCAAATGATCTTCCAAGATCCATATGAGGCCCTTAACCCGCGGATGACTGTTGGTGAACTGGTTGGCGAGCCACTTGAGGTTCATCGTATGCTCCCTGGCCCGGCCGCACGACGCGCAAAAGTACTCGAGGCGCTTGATGAGGTTGGCCTACGGCCAGCCGAAGAATTTGTTGATCGCCTGCCACATGAGCTATCTGGCGGCCAGCGACAGCGTGTGGTGATTGCCTCGGCACTGGTGACTGAGCCGGGTCTCCTGATTGCAGATGAGCCTGTGAGCATGCTTGATGTCTCGATTCGTGCTGAGATTTTGGAACTCCTGAATGAATTGCGCCAACGACGCGGGATTAGTGTTCTGTTCATCACGCACGATCTCGCGACTGCTGCGCTCTTTGCAGATCGGATCGCGGTTATGTATTTAGGGCGGATTGTGGAGCTTGGAATAACAAGAGAGGTGCTGAGATCACCTCAACACCCCTACACAAAAGCACTACTCTCTGTGATCCCGAATCCTGACCCGCGTCGCCAGCGGACTCGGATTGTGCTCCAAGGAGAAACTCCCAACCCCGCCGATATTCCGAGTGGATGTCGCTTTCACCCACGTTGCCCAATTGCCGCGCCCGAATGCCGTATGATCGACCCACAACTTGAACAAAAGCATGGTCACGACGTCGCCTGTATTCGCGTATAGTAGCAGTTGTAACAATCGCTTAGTATTGCCACACCCGATCAATTTCCGATTTCATATTCCGATCGTTATTGAGATGTACCAAACACTTGCACCCAATAATACTGCCAGCGCTGAGAGCCACCATCGGCTGGCTCATACAGATACCCCACACCAAGCTCGCGATAGGCACAGTTGAGAATGTTGGCCCGATGCCCAGAGCTATTCATCCATCCATCCATAACACTGGCTGCATCTGTGTAGCCGGCTGCGATATTCTCACCTGCGCGGCTCCAGACATACCCTTGCCGGGTCATACGTGTGCCAACTGTCGCACCATCTGAACCAACATGGGCAAAGAAGTCGTTCTGTAGCATATCCAATGCATGCCCTTGGGCAGCAGCTATCAGTTTAGTATTGAGGGTTAGTGGGGAACAGCCAGCCGCAATACGTGCAGCATTAGTGAGATTTAGCACGGCTTGCATCTCAGGGCTTGCAGCAGCCACAGCTGGTAAATGGCCACCGATAATGAGCGGAAGCGAAGCTTGAAACGCACCAGGTATTGCTGCTGTTTTCATCCCGAGATCTTCAACGCTATAAGCAGTATCAATCTCTTCTGCATCAGCAGCAGCAACATTGAGAAAAGCCACTATGATCAGAAGCAAAAGCGAATATATTGAGCGACGCATTGGGTGCCTCCGGCTGCGATGTAGTATAAAATGTATACTTATCGTACGCCTATTAAAACATTAGTTCAATGGTACATTAGTCGCCGCACAGGAGACTCGTACTCCTATTCAATTGCCAGGATCGTTGTACCACAGAGGAGTCATTCATGACATTGCCAATCAATCTCGATCAGTTAATCGATGGTGCACGCGCTCACACAGTGCAATCGCAGGCACCTGGGCCGCAGGGGAGTCTGCCCCTCACTGAGGATTTGCTGCTTAATGCCCCAAGCGGCGATCTGTTTGCGCTGAGCCAGAATGTTGGTATGGGTTGGGATCCTGCAGAATTGAATCGCCCACAAGTCTTAATCCTGAGCACTCAAGGCGGGGTACGCGCTCCTGATGGCACTCCGATTGCCTTGGGTTACCATACTGGCCATTGGGAAATTGGCCTACTCGTTCAGGCGGCTGCTGAGACATTGCGTTCACTTGAAGCGATCCCGTTCGCTGCGGCCTGCTCTGATCCATGCGACGGGCGAACTCAGGGAACAATTGGCATGTTCGACAGTTTGCCCTATCGCAACGATGCGGCAACTATCTTCCGCCGTCTGATCCGCTCACTGCCGACGCGCCACGCAGTGATTGGGGTAGCCACCTGCGATAAAGGCCTACCCGCGATGATGATGGCTCTTGCTGGCGCACCAGATCTACCAATTGCGCTTGTGCCCGGCGGTGTAACATTGCCACCTGAGGAAGGCGAGGATGCTGGAACGATTCAATCGATTGGCGCACGTTTTGCGCATGGGCAACTAACCCTCGAAGAAGCTGCTGCACTCGGCTGTAGCGCCTGCGCTTCACCAGGCGGTGGATGCCAGTTCCTTGGCACTGCTGCCACAGCACAGGTTGTTGCCGAAGCGTTAGGGCTGGCACTCCCTCATTCGGCATTGGCACCCTCAGGGCAGGTAATCTGGCTCGAACTGGCACGGGCGGCTGCACGCGCAGTACTGAACCAGAAGGAACGAAAACTGTCACGGCGTGATATTCTGACAGACAAAGCAATTGAGAATGCAATGACGATTCACGCGGCCTTTGGTGGATCCACAAACTTACTCTTGCATATCCCCGCAATTGCCCATGCTGCCGGGTTACGCCGACCAAGCGTTGAGGATTGGACCGCAATTAATCGGCGTGTGCCCCGACTGGTATCTGTCTTGCCAAATGGGCCAACAAACCACCCAACCGTTCGGGTCTTCTTGGCCGGTGGCGTTCCCGAGGTGATGTTACATCTACGGCGGCTAGGCCTGTTACATGAAGATGCACTTAGCGCCAGTGGTGCGCAGCTTGGCGAGATTCTGGATTGGTGGGAGGCTTCCGAGCGACGGGCACGTTTACGCGATCTGTTGTTCCAACGCGATAAAGTAGACCCAGACGAAGTCATTATGTCGCCAGAACAAGCTGCGGCACGCGGGCTGACCAGCACAATTGCATTCCCGCGTGGCAACCTCGCCCCGGATGGATCAGTCATCAAGGCAACTGCTATCGACGCGCGTGTTGTAGATGCAGATGGCGTTTACCGTAAACGTGGGCCAGCCCGTGTATTCACACGTGAACGCGACGCGATTCGTGCCATCAAGAGCCATGGGCCTGATGCAGTCAAGCCAGGCGATATTATTGCATTGATCTGTGGTGGGCCGATGGGCACCGGGATGGAAGAGATTTATCAAATCACCTCAGCGCTCAAACACATCAGCTGGGGTAAGGAAGTTGCGGTGATTACCGATGCGCGTTTTTCGGGTGTCAGTACTGGCGCATGCATTGGCCATATTGGACCTGAAGCGCTTGCTGGTGGGCCAATTGGCAAGCTACACGATGGCGATATCATCGAGATTATTGTTGACCGCATCGGCCTAAGCGGCAGCATTAATCTGATCGGCGAGAATAGTACTGTTTATGGAATAGACCGCGGTACACAGGTATTGGCCGAGCGCTCACAACGGGCGGATCTTTCAGCGCACCCCATGTTGCCTGCGGATACGCGACTCTGGGCAGCACTCCAACAAGCTAGCGGCGGAACCTGGGGTGGCTGTGTCTATGATGTCGATGCAATCATGGCGCGGTTACACTGATTCGGTCAAGCTCCGCACGAGAACGAGAACGCCAAACCTACAACTACAGTAACTCAGGCACTCGTTCTCGTGCGCTATATTAGCGATATCCCTCAGCTTGCATTTCAAATAGGCGCGCATAGGTGCCGGCATGCAGGAGGAGTTCGCTGTGTGATCCCTGCTCTGTTATTCGCCCGCCTTCGATAACGACGATCTGATCAGCCATACGCACGGTGCTAAAGCGGTGCGAGATCAGCACAGCAATCTTGCCCTCGGTTAGTTCACGGAAGCGCTGAAATATCTCGTATTCGCGCTCGGCATCTAATGCTGCGGTAGGTTCATCCAGCACCAGCACCTCGCCATCTCGCATAAAAGCGCGGCTAAGGGCAATTTTCTGCCATTGACCGCCCGATAATTCATTGCCATCCTGGAACCAGCGGCCAAGCATTGTGTCCATTCCACCTGGCAATTCAGCAACAACATCATCTGCGCCACCACGTGCAGCAGCTTCATCGATACGTTCGCGATTATCGAGTTGATCGATTTGCCCGAAGCCAATATTCTCACGTGCGGTGAGCTGATATTTAACGAAATCCTGGAAAATAACACCAATACGCTGGCGTAGTTGATCGGGATCATACTCACGCAGGTCAATCCCATCAAGCAGAATTGCCCCTTCCGTAGGATCGTATAGGCGTGTGAGGAGCTTGATAAGTGTTGTTTTACCGGCACCATTTGGGCCAACCAACGCGACTTTCTCACCAGGATTGATGCGTAGGTTCACGCCACGCAGTGCCCAATCCTCACGGCCTGGATAGCGGAAAGAAACATTCCGAAATTCGAGGCCAGGTGTTATGGTAGGAGAGATTGGCTGCGGGGCAATATTCTGTGCCATTTGTGGTTCTAGGGCCAGAAAGCCAAACAGGTTATCCATGAATAGGCCATTCTCAAAGAGCCGATTAATATTATCGAAGAGCCCCTGCACCGTTCCTTGGCTCTGGCGAAACAGAGAGAGGTATAGTGTCATACCACCCAATGTGATCGCACCTGTCACAGCGATATAGATGATCCAGGCATAAGCGCCATAATAGGTCGCCGAAGCCAACAGACCCAAACCAAGGCTGATCCATGATCGCTGGCGCGCAAGCCGAGTATCTTCATGGAAGAATTCCCAGAACGTTGCACTATAGCGTTTGAGTAGGGGTTCACCTAAACCAAAGAGCTTGACCTCTTTAACACTTGCATCGACTGTCAAAAGATGTTCAATATATTGCATTCGCCGGAACTCGGGAGCATGCCAGGTGAGCAAGCGGAAGTACAGACGGCTGAATCGACCTTGGGCAATAAAGGCTGGTACTGTCGCCCCAAACAAAATCAGCGAAATCCAGGGATTAAATACAAGCAAAATAGCTGCAAATGAAAGAAGCGTAAGAATATTCTGTGTGACCATGAAAACGCCATTGATGATCCCGACCGCACGTACATCGGCCTCACGTCGTGCATTTTGGAGCTTATCGTAGAATGCGGCATCCTCGAAATATTGGAGATCAAGGGAGAGTGCTTTACGAATGATTTGGGTATTAATAAAGTGCCCTAAGCGCGCATTAAGCACATGCTCATACAGCCTACGTACCTGCGAGATCACAGCACTGATCAACAATAAGCCAAACTCGAGCAACAGATAGGGGAGCGCAACACGCAAACCCTGCTCCGCAGTAGCCTTTACAGCGAGTGATTTAACGACCGAGTCGACAATTAATGCTCCTGCCCAGGCTTGGCTTGCAGGTAATGCCGAACTCAACAATGTTAATATCGCCATTGCAATTGTTGCAGGTTTATCGGCGCTCCATACTAGCCGAAAGGCACCAGGAATATTACCATAAGCAGTTCGCATTTCATCAAGGCGCTCACGT
>JANLSE010000679.1:0-7197 GCA_031362265.1 Roseiflexaceae bacterium | reverse complement strand
AGCTCGGCATCTCGCACCCGACGCTGTCGGTGGGCATCAAGGCACTCGAGCGCGACGGCCTGGTCGTCCACGACGCCCGCCGTCACCTGGCGCTCACGCCGCGCGGCGAGCGGCACGCGCGCGAGGTGCATCACCGTTTCCGCGTGCTGCGCGCGTTCCTGGGCGACGTGCTCGGCGTGGCGCCGGAACAGGCCGCCCGCGAGGCGTGCCTGATCGAGCACGACATCAGCGCCGACACGACCGAACGCCTGGTCAACCTGCTCAAGTTGATCCGCGAGGACGTCATGGTCGGCGACCTGCTGCACGAGCGGCTCGCGCATTTCCACCGGTCCTGCTCGCCCAGCGAGGCGTGTTCGACCTGCGGGCTCTCCTGCCTCGAACCCGCCCCGACGCCCTGAGTCTCCCTTAGACGCACCCCACACCGAACACACCGAACCCGACCCAGAAAGGCCCGGACGTCCATGACTTCCCCGCAGTCGACGCACGCCGCACCCGATGCCCAAAGCGGATCTGTCGGTCGATCCCATGCTCCCGAGCTGTCTCGCGGATGTAGTGCAAGATCGATGGGCCATCTGCAATCGCTTTGACCTCGCGCCAAGGACGAAAACCATACCCGAGCGTGAACATGTCTGAATCGGAGCGCACGCCAGGATAGCGGAATAGATCCCATGTTCCACCGATCGCACTACGCCCTTCAAGGATGGCATATTGCTTTGCTGGGCAACGCGTCTGTAGATAATAGGCCGCATTAATACCAGAAAGCCCAGCACCGACAACCAGCACATCGATATGTTCAGTTGTCATTCATACATCCTTTCAGAAAATAGTGCGCCTTGGCATTTTGATTCTTCTAATAGATCGGGCTATTCATAACCCCACCATCGACACGCAAACTAACCCCAGTAATCCAGCGTGCGGCAGGCGAGGCCAGAAACAGGCAGGCATCGGCAACATCTGCGGGCATACCAACGCGCTGCAATGGAACCGCCTGCTGCCAACTTGCCACACCTTCGGGCCAATCGTGATCGAGACCATCGCGCCAGATCAGGCCAGGAGCAACGTCATTAACCCGAATGCCATACCTTCCGAGTTCATTCGCCGCCGCACGTGTATGCATCTGTATACCGCTTTTTGAAGCATTGTAATGGCTATGACGTGGTGCAGGATGCTCAGCCCCAATTGATGTAATATTGATAATTGCACCCCCATCACCCTGTGCAATCATCTGCCGCGCTGCCGCTTGTGTGCCCAAAAACACCCCACGCAGATTAGTCGTGATCATCGCATCCCACTCGGCCACTTCCATCTCGAGTACACTGGCTAATGTCTGCCGTGCGGCATTATTGATCAGCACATCGAGGCGACCAAACTGCTTAACCGTCTGCTCGATCAGGTTGGCCACATCCTGTGCATTTGTAATATCCGCTTGAAGCGCAATCGCCTGCCCACCATTTGTGCGAATCTGCTGCGCCAGTGCTTCAGCCTGCACTGCACTCGTATGATAATGAACGACAATCTGTGCACCGGCCTCGGCAAAACGCATTGCGATGCCTTGCCCAATACCACCAGCAGCACCAGTAATCAGCACAACTTTCTTATTGAAATCGAATAATGTGGCAACGGCGGGAATTGCTGGCAGTTCCATATATCACCTTCCTAGGTTTTAGTCTATTGCGAATGTGTATGCGGCAAGAATTACTAACGCCCAAGGGCTACAACTGCTGCGGCGAAAATTCGGCGCAGGCAATATAGCCGCCATCGACAACCAGCGATGTGCCAGTAATGCCAGCCGCCTCAGAGCTACACAAAAATGCCGCTGTCCGGCCCATGTCTTCTGGGTAGAGCATCGCACCAGTTGGTACGCGCTCCAGGCGCTGCCGCAAGTGCGCTTCTGGATCTTCGGCATGGCGCGCATGGAACCGCAACATGGGCGTATCGGTGATTCCTGGGCAGATACAGTTCACCCGAATGCGCTGTGGGCCATAATCGACAGCTAGACTCTTTGTGAGCATCAATACCGCACCCTTGCTTGCAGAATACGCTGGCGTACCCTGTTGACCAACAAAACTAGAGATCGAGGCTACATTCAGAATACTGCCGCCGCCAACACGCCGGAAATGCGGCAGAGCATACTTAGTAGTGAGGAAGATCGAGCGTATATTCACTGCCATAACGTAATCCCACTCCTCTACACTACTCTCTTCAACTGTCTGAACGGCAACAATACCAGCATTATTGACGACAATATCCAGCCGGCCAAAGCGTTCAACTGCGGTGTCAATCAGTGTTCGCACCTGATCTTCGCGTGTGATATCGGCATGCTGGTAGGCAACCCGTTCCTCACTTGGATCGAGATCCGCCGCGGCCTTGAGGCCAATCGCATCCTGAACATCGCTCATGAGCACACGCGCGCCCTCCGCAACAAAAACCCGCGCAATCCCCAGGCCGATTCCCTGTGCAGCACCTGTCACAATTGCAACTTGGCCAGCAAGCTTTGGCATAGCATCATCCCTTCGCTACGGCCTGTACAGCCGCGATCACATGATCTTCAGCCTTACTCATGGGATGCTCAAGCGCACGTCGCTTCAGTTCCGCCAGTAACCGTGCACCACCTGCCTGCTCATTGCTCCACTCACGCACAAATGCGCCCGATGCAATATCATCGCGCAGAATTGCACGTGCCCGCTCACGCATGGCCGCATTAATCAGTGAGGGGCCACGTGAAAGCGTGCCATACTGGCTCGTTGTTGAGTGATGCGTCATCTGCTTAAAAAATCCATTGCGGGTCATAGCCGCCACAATCTCGGCAGCCTCACCCGAACCATAGAGTTCCATCACCATCAGCTCAGGCGAAAAACCATACTCAACGCCAATTTCGAAACATTCTACAAACCATGCCGTCAGTCCAGCCCAAATCACCTGTTCTGCAAACAGATCGAGCTCTGCTTCCTCACGAAAACTTGATTCAAACACACCGCCGCGCGTTAATCCAATCCCCTTACATAAGGCCAGGGTAGTTGCGCGGGCTTGGCCGGTTGCATCCTGCTGAATGGCAAACTGTGCCAATGCACCGCTGCCCTTCATATATAGGTTACGAACATTAATACCCGTCATTCGTGGGGCAACCATCACAACATCAACATCTGGGCGCAATGGAATCAAGCCATAACCGACATTGTAGCCACTTGACCACACGAGCGTCTGGCCAGCATGTAGGCTTGGGGCGATCTGATCTTGCCAAATCAGCGGCTGCGATTCATCTGTTGTAAGAATCAGGAGAATATCACCAGCGGAAGCAGCACTCAGAATAGATTGTGGCTCAAAGCCATCTGCGCGTGCTCGTTCGGCATACAGATCCTCACGATTACCCACAACCACACGCACACCACTGTCACGGAGATTCTGGGCCTGCGCTTGGCCCTGATTGCCATACCCAAGCACTGCGACTGTCTTGCCATGAAGTGGTTCGAGCGAAGCATCCTGGTCGTTGAGCAGTTGCATGAAGTACACTCCTTTGTGGCTTTATCAGCAAGCATGCGATCATGTTAGTGAGCGCAGGAAATCACGAAACAGGATCGTCTCTGCGACATTGTCGCATTCATTACAGCCTTCCCAATCCATCCAGACATATTCGATCCCCAGCCAGCCAGTATAGTTACTGGCACGCATGGCTTCCACGACGCGCCGATAATCGATTGTGTTGTCCTTAAATGCACTCTGCAGGTGCCCCTTACGCGCGCCACGAATATGAAAATGGCTGGCAAGCGCCACCAATGGCTCAATTGCTTCATCCGCAATGCCTAAACGCACAAAATGGGTATAATCCAGCGTCAGCGTTAACCCTGGAACCTCGGCCACAAGTTGCGCAGCCAACTGTGGATCTGGCACAATCGAGCCAACATGTGCCTCGACACCAAGTACCAGCCCTGCCTGTTGTGCCTGCTCAACGCGCCAACTCAGTTCACCCACGGCCCAACCCCATGAATCATGCTTGGGCTGATCTGCAAACACAACCCCAGGCAAAATCGTCACATGCCTTGCGCCAATCAGATGTGCATACTCAAGTGTACGAACATACTGATCGCGGGCATGCTGGCGGCGTGCCGCTTCTGGATGGTTCACCGCATAGGGCGTAAAATCCGGATCAAGCTGCAGGAAGACATCCGCAGCTGCCAAGCCGCAGGCATCAAGCTGCCCCTTCAGGCGCTGGGCCGCGAGCGTAAGCTGGGCAAATTCACGTGAGGGCCACAGGTGGGAACGGTTCTCAAACAGGCCAAGATCAACACCCTCAAGATCGAGTAGGGCGATTAGCTGCAGCACCTTTGTATGCTCCAGGAGTGGGAAGGTAAAATCTGCACAGGCATAGCGATCTGTCATAGACCAACGACCTTTCAGCGCGGCAAACTAATCGATGCAGGGCCACCTGCACATATGCCAAGAAACATATATTGTCACCACAGAGACACGGAGACACGGAGACACGGCGATGTGGTAGCGTTCCAGCGCTCTTGCGCTCTGCGCTCTTGCGCTCTTGCGCTCTGAGCCTTGGGCTTAGTGCGGGATCGTCCCATCTGGCACTGGCGAGATATATACTTTACCCTTCGTGCGGTTTTTGAACTCTGCTTGCGCCTCTGCCAGCACATCCGGTTTCGTCAGGAGATCCAGTGCCGCCAGCGACAGCGCCTTCGAGGCTAACATCATGCCCTTAATCCCAATGCTACTACCAGACGATGCAACAATCTGCCAACTGTGGCCGGGTGTTCCAAGCGGCCAGCATGTCGTTGTCAGTTGCCCGGTTGGCGTAATTTGGCTTACATCACCAACCTCAGTCGAGCCTGGCAGGGCAATCTCGGTATCCAGATGCGGCAGAACCTCTTCCCAGAGTGGATTCTCCATCAGGGCCGGGTCAAGTTCACAGGTAACCATGCGTTGGGTATTGGCAAATGCCGTTGCAATCGTTCCAGGCGCGAAAGTCGCCTGTAGATTCTTGGCAAACACCCGCTCCTCATCACTGAAACTCGATCCACCAGCTTCCTGCATCTTCTCGAACAGCAGCTTTGAGAGCGCCCGATTGGGCAATAGTTCGTAGCAACCCGTCACAAAATCGATATCATAGGTGGTGCCTGTCATGAGTGCGGCACCCTTGGCGATATCCAGCACTCGTGCATAGATCCCATCAACCTGATCGCGACGCGGGGCGCGCACAAAGTACCAAATCTGGGCATAGGCTGGCACAACATTTGGTGCCTGGCCACCACTCGTAATCACACTATGGATACGCGCCTCAGGGATGATATGCTCACGTAAATAGTTCACGCCAATATCCATGAGCTGTGCGCCATCGAGTGCACTACGCCCATTATGTGGATCCGCAGCTGCATGCGAAGTGATTCCATGGAAATTTACTTTAAACGAGTTCATCGCCAGCGACGAGCCAGCCCATACCGCATTTGTATCGCCTGGATGCCAAGCAAGCGCAGCATCAAGATCATCAAAGAGGCCCGCCTTGGCCATAAAGGTCTTCCCCACCAGCGTCTCTTCGGCTGGGCAACCATAGAAGCGCAGCGTACCAGGGATCTGCTGGGTCTCCATAAGATTCTTAAGCGCCATGGCGGCACCCATACTCGCAACTCCAAACAGATTATGGCCACAGCCATGGCCTGGCCCACCTCGCACAATCGGGATTCGATCTACAGAAAGCTCTTGCGAAAGGCCAGGCAACGCATCGTACTCGCCAAGAATCCCAATAATTGGCGCGCCACTCCCCCACGAAGCGACAAATGCGGTTGGCAGCTGGCCAACATTGCGCTCAACCCGAAACCCAGCCGCCTCCAGTTCATCGGCTAGTAGCGTACAGGCAAACCGCTCCTCCAGCGCGATCTCCGGGCGTGCCCAGATTTCCCGCGCGAGATACGCCATCTTCTCATCCTGCTGATCCAAATAATCGAGAGTCACCAGCTGCCTAGACATATCGATCTCCTTTATTGCCATATATGGATGTTCGCGTATTCAGCGCTTGTTGGTGCCGCCACCAACAACCACAAACGATAATGCCACGCGAAGTGCTGATAGCGCAGATTATACCCTAGTTGTGCTGGCGCACAGTAATGGCACGCTCTACAGCACAATCCAAAGATTGTGTCATAATGTACCCTCAATCTTCAATCCCAGCTATCAGCCATTGCAGCCATCCAGAAACAAGCTACATACAGAAGGAACTAGCTATGAGCATCTCACCAATACCGCTCTACTACACCTTTGGTAATCATATGCACTGGGTGGATATGGAATGGCTATGGGGCTATTTTGTCTTGCCATCTTCTGTACGCGATATGCTCCATTTCTGTAACGAGACCGGTGCAAAAGGGAATGAGAACTTCGATGGTATTGGTTACGAAAAGTTGGCAGTTGAGGCTCCAGAAGCGCTTGCCGAGTTACGTAGCGCAGTTCAAGCCGGGCAGGTAGAAGTTGTTGGCGCATCATATGGCCAACCATATGGCCTGTTCCACCATGGCGAGTCGAACATCCGCCAGCGTATCTATGGCGTTCGTACCGTAATCCGCCTGCTTGGTGTGCGGCCACGCAGTTTCTGGGAAGAAGAATTCGATTTCTTCCCGCAGTTACCCCAAATGCTGGCAGGTGCCGGCTTTCGCTATGCTTCGCTCTTTTTTCAGTGGACTTGGCATACACCACATATGCCACTCGAAGAACTACCAGCGATCTGGTGGGAAGGCCAGGATGGCAGCAAGATTCTGGCAGCACCACGCAATGCGCTCAACCTGCATCAGTGGCCAGAGGATTTTGCCGGGCTACTCGAACAGCCATTAGTACACGAAATGCCCACACCTGGAGTAACCCTCACCGCTTGGTATCGCGAAACCTCTGAGGGAGGGCGCGGGCTTGATCAATATGCCGGAACTGGAATCGAACACCCCATGGTACTACGGCTCGTTGAATTTGCTGGTTTCGCAACTACGGCTCGCATTCGTGTGCCAGGTGAGGTTGCGGTAATATTCCAGACTAATCTTATGGGCGAAATCGAGCGCCAGATCGAAGTACAATCAAGCCAGGATTCAATGTCCAGCGCGCTCCGCTGGAGTGAGTTTAGTATCAGCCTGGAAGCATATCAGATTACAACCCTCTATATCGATCTCGTACTTGCGCGCAAAGTGCCACGCGATCTTGATTCCTACCGAT
>JANLSE010000663.1:0-4057 GCA_031362265.1 Roseiflexaceae bacterium | reverse complement strand
GCTGAACCTGTCAGCGGCCAAGTTCAATGGCGGCACCGATGTCTCCCGCGTCGTCATCGAAATCCATTGGTCGAGGTTAGCTGCTGTCAGTGTCACGCCATTAAATGTCTTACCAATCAGCTGGGTCGAATCCACGGCAGCTGGCAGCACGGCACGATCCGGCAATGGCAGCAGATCCGGCTGTAGGGTGTCAAATGAGCGCCAAATACCCCACATCCCCGAGAAGTAATGGTGAGCGATATGGCAGTGGAAGAGGAACTCACCAGCGCCTTGTTGCGCGCCACCAGTACCATTCTCAATTTCAACATCGAATGACTCACCTGGTCCAATCGATTGTGAGTCTAATCGCGCCGAGGGACTTTGGATTGCGACTGGATACTTATCCAGACCGGTCTTGGCGTAATCGAAGGTCGGATCGGCCTTCGGGTTGAAACGCCAGCGAATACTTCCACCATGCAGATGGTAGATATGGAAGATCTCGGTACCAGCGTGGAGGATGCGGAACTTGGTCGGATCTCCCAGGTAGCCACGTGGCATGATATTCGCCGTATCGCCAAAAGTATATGAACCATATACGGTCGATTTCTGATCAGGCGCTGCGTTTAGCCGATCCATAAATGGCTCAGAACGGTAATTGATTGCACGTGAAGCTGGCCGATATGCTCCGGTATGCGGGTCGAGCAACGGCAGTGGGCTACCGTTAATATCGAAGACCTGCTCACTCTCATTACCAATCTCATGGAAGATCTTAACATTCTCACGGAACGACTTGCCCATCCCAGGAACAATATCTGCTTCCCAGCCCGATTCCTGTGGCAGGCCAGTTGTTGGGTTACGATACCACGATCCCTCTGGCTCAACCACAAGCGCACCAAACAGGCCGTGTGCAACCGCTTGGCGATTGCCAGGGCCAGGATGCATATAGTGTGCACCTTCAAGTGTTGGATCATTTGGAATCCAGTACGTATAGATGGTGCTTGCACCGGTTGGAATTGCGGAGTTTGAGTTAAGCCCAACAGCATCGCCAGATGAACTCCTCTGGAAAGCAACACCATCAATATGAATACCATAGTTCGAGCTACCAGTGGAGTTAACAGCTGCGGTAGCATTGTTGGTGAATGTGATTTGTACGCAATCGCCCTCATTAGCACGAATGGTGAGTGGCTGAATCACATCATCACGCAACCCAATTGAGAGCGTGCGGTTTTGCTCCGCCTGCCGTACGGCGGCAATATTCTTGGTCAATACATACATTTTGCCGGATGGATCATTATCACCAAAGCGATCAAGCCAGATTTTGACATCAATCGCCGAGACATCGAAGGTCTTGAGCGGCGCACCAGCTGGGCAAGGTCCATCTCCACCTGGAGCAACAACTGCTGCTTGTACAGTCGTAAATGGTGATCCCAACAGTGCTAAGGCCATAATGCCAGGCAGTGCCGATTGCCAATTCACACGCCGAATCCGCCGAATCCGATCCAGAGCCTGCCAGGGCCGCAGGACGATCAGAAGCGCAATCAGATTCGCTATCACGAGATTTGCTGGCAGAATCAGGAGCATGTTATCAAAGGCATGTAATGCATCGGCGATCCCACCTGTAGTAGGCGCATTGATCCCCAGCATTGAGCAGATGAACGCAGTTGCTAGTTCGGCCTGATGCTGGGCTGAAAACAGCCGCCCAGTGAATAGATCTGCAATACCAAGCGCACTACTTGCAAGTAGTGCAATGAAGCTACTGCTTATACTAATCCGTAGCCAGGAAATCGTAGTGTCTTCATCGTGCGCCAACATGCGGCGCGTGAGAAGCAACGCCAACCATACCGCAGCAAACACCAATGGTAGCGCAAGGGTTGTGGCACCAAGCCAATACCAAGGGGATGGCTGGTTAAAGCCACCATGGGCACCTTGCGCCGTATGGAGGAAATTCAGCCAATATGCGCCTCCATAGGTCAACAAGATTGCGAACATCAGTTGCGCAAACCAGCCATGGTCGGCAGAGCCTGAATGTTGCTGAGTATAAGTACTAGTGGTGTTCATCAGTTCCTCCAGTCGGTGCGTGATCGGTACTGCCTAGGTCGATCACAATTGGCGTAGCACTGCCAAGATCACGAAATTCAATCGCAAACTGTGCGCCATCGCGGGGTACAACAAAACCGAGGGTTGTTTCAATACTTGCATTCGCCTGAATTGGCCCGTGCAACACACTTGCTGTGGTTGCCTCAACTAGTTGGCCACCATCTATCAGCCGAAACTGATCTGGTGAATATGCGATTGGCTGACCAGTAGTATTTGTTAGTAGCACAAAAATTTGGATCTGCGCCTTATCCTCCGCAACAAAATTCTGAATACCATGGGACATTCCACCCAGATCATTTTCATTCAAACCCTTGAGTGTCTCATACGACGCAATCGTCAGGCCACCAAAGCTTGTCGGGATGTGCTCACCAATCGCATAATGGCCGTTGTGTGGTTTACTGGTCAGTGTGTCCACTGCCAGATAACCGCCAATGATTGCAATCACTGCGATCAACATAACCATAACCAAGAGCGGCATCCTGCCCGCCATACGTAGCGATACCCCTGTGCCTGAATTCGGTACAGAGGCTCGTGAGTTCCTGCGCACTGCCGCAGGTGTGTGAGAAAGAGCTCGTGCTTTCATAGTACTCACTTCTTTATTTCGATAAAGATTGGTCATTTTCATACATGTATTTTGGCACCTTGCTTACGTATATATTTATTAAGAAGTAGTTTAAGCAGAGGTGTCCTTCAACATAGTCTCGATCTAACAGTTGTAAGCCCAACTCGATCAGGATGCGCATGCCACTAGGAAGCGCTTTTTTGTCATGGCTGCTCTTGCGAGTAGCATGACAGCGTGTAACAGGTGTTATTCATATCATCGCAGATCGCACGAGAGAACACAGCCACCTATCGTCTAGTAAATACCCTAACTTTAGTCTAGTCGTCGGGACCTACCATGCGGCCAATAGATAGGTCAAATCCCTTTATTTTGTCGGCTACAAAACGGCAGCAGATAGCCTAAACTGTGTGGGTGTACTACATATATTGGTGTTCAGCCACTTAATGTAGTGTTTCGTGTTGATAAAGAGGGCAGCCATGCTCAACCAACCAATTCAAGTTGTTATCGTGGACGACCATGATCGCTTTCGCACTGGCCTGATGAGTACACTCAATGCGGAAAACGATTTGAAGGTTGTTGGAGAAGGAGTTTCCGCTGCTGATGCGATTGAATTAGCGCAGGTATTGAATCCAGATATCATCGTGCTCGATCTAGATATGCCGGGCAATGGGCTCCATGCCGCTAAAGTCATCAGCAAACTTTACCCGACAATCAAGATCGTTATGTTAACTGTTTCGACTGACGAGTACGATATTCAGACAGCTCAGGAGAATGGAGCAATTGGATACATTGTAAAGGGGATAACGGCGCGCAGTCTGATCAGCACACTCCGTGCAATCTTCGATGGCGCACAATCTTGGCCTGTGCTTGCGGTGGGAGCATCACATGCTAACGCACGGCTTGCACCTGGCGCATAGATCACCAGCCGTAAGTGAGTATCCGCAGGCAGCACAAACAGACACGACGTAGGCAATTGCCCACGTCGTGGTTGTTATATCACAGCAAAAAAGTCCTTGCCCGGCGAATGCACAGATCGGCAACGGGGAACAAAGCCGCACTAAACTACGAAACATAGCAGGTAGCATAGACGCACAAGTCAGTGTGTCCTGCGCGTAGTTAGGCTAGATTGGAATGCTTCTGTAATGTTCATGATAGTGAAGAACCCGTTAACATGGAGATTGTCACTGTCCTTATGCTTATTCAACTTCAAATAAAACCAGGGTTCAGGCTCTTGAGAATCGCTAGATCTGTTCATATTGTGTATGCAAATCAGCGTGCGTCTGCTTATAAGGAGTGCATAATGGTCGAATCACCAATCAAGATTGTGATTGTGGATGATCATGTTGGATTTCGTAACGGCCTGGCAAGCATGCTGAAAACAGAGCACGATATGCTGATGATTGGGCAAGGAGGGTCGGC
>JANLSE010000645.1:0-9144 GCA_031362265.1 Roseiflexaceae bacterium | reverse complement strand
GCTGCTGCCACCACTGCCCCCGCCAACAACAATCTGTGGCACAACATTCACACCAGCGGTCTCAATTGCCTCAGCGAAGCGGTTCATCACCTGCTGGGTTACCTGGTACTGTGGCCCACCGTAGGCACGCACCTTTTCCTCGATTGCAATTGCCTCCGCAATACCAAGCCGGGCGGTTTTTTCCGCTTCCGCTTCGGCCAGTGCGCGAATCTGGGCAGCTTGTTGTAGTGCACGCTGATACTGGGCTTTACCCTCATTCGATTGCACAGTGATTGAAAGCTCTGATTCGGTAAGAACGCGTTGTTGGAGGGCACGTGCTTCTGCCTCACGTAACTCCCTTTCCTTCACCGAGGCCTTCTCCTGGCGCGCATAGGTCTCGATCTGCTCTTCGGCGATCTGACGTGCGCGCAATTGGGTGAGGCGGTGATCTCCACAATTCGGCTACCGAGATACTCGACCATCGCCAGATTCCTTTCAGAGACATGCACTAATTATTCCGAGGCAGCATATCTGATTGTCACATCATGGTACGCTGGCAAAATGCTAGGGTTGCATGGGAAGCATTGAAGCATTGAAGCATTGGAGCGCAAAGCGGAGAGCGCGGAGCATTGAAGCGGTTCTTGGTTTGGGTGCCCTCTGGGCAATTCTTGGTTTTGCAGTCCTGTAGTTCTGCGGTTCTGCGGTTCTGTGTCCCTCGTTCTGCGCTACAATACACTATCACAAACAATGCGACGAGGAGGAGCACCAATGAGTGAGGTTGAGCTTCTGAAGGATGCTGTTCGCCAAGAGATCGATAGTATTGCCGATTTGTTAATTGGCACAAGCGATTGGATGTATGCTAACCCCGAGATTGGCCTCCAAGAGCACCAGGCCGCAGCGCGATTGACCGATATGCTGACTGAATTTGGCGCTACTGTCGAGCACGGTATTGCTGGTATGCCAACTGCCTTCAATGCCAAATTGCCAGGAGGTGGCAATGGCCCGAAGGTTGCCATTATTGCTGAGTATGATGCGCTACCGGAAGTTGGCCATGGTTGTGGTCATAATATTATTGCGACAGCTGCGCTTGGTGCATCGCTCGCACTGGCACGCCTGGCTGGTCGGCTTCCTGGCCAGGTTGTTGTGATTGGTACACCCGCCGAAGAATCAGCCGTGCCGAATGCTGGCGGTAAGATTCCTATCCTGAATCATGGTTATTTCGCAGGTGTGGATGCTGCAATCATGATGCATCCTTGGACGATAGATGGCGTTTCATATGAATCTTCGCTTGTCGCCCACGGGCTGGATTTTCGTTTCCATGGGCGTTCGGCGCATGCAGCAGCTAACCCTCACGATGGGCTCAATGCACTTGATGCACTGATTGTCATGTTCTCTAGTGTCGGGTTGTTGCGGCAGCAGGTTCGTTCAGATGCCCGTATTCATGGCATTATCACCCATGGTGGTACGGCACCGAATGTCATTCCAGCAGCAACTGCATGCCGTTTCCGTGTACGCGCCAAAGACCCCATCTATGCCGAGGATCTTGTTCAGCGGGTGATTGCATGCGCAGAGGCGGGTGCCCGAGCGACCGGCACCCGTATGGAGTGGAATGCCTATATGCCACCATACCTCAATATGATACCGAATTATGCCTTAGGCGAAGCCATGAAACACAACCTGGCGGCGCTTGGCCGTGAGCCAGAGGTTCGCCGTGGCAGTGATGGTGCGGGATCAACCGATTTTGGCAATGTAAGCCATGTTGTGCCTGCCAGTTGTGTCTACCTTGGCATTTGTGGCCCAGAAGCTGGCTGGCATTCAACTGCTGTGGCCGATGCAACGGTAACCGCACGTGGCCATGCTGCGATCCTAGATGGCGCTAAAACCCTGGCGATGACAGCACTCGATTTGTTATTTAATGCTGAACTTCGTGACGCTGCGAAACAAGAGCAGCGTGAGGCAATGGCGGAATTGGCCGCGTAGCCGCCGTGGGTGCTGCCAAGTACATGCGCTTGAAAGGTTGCCTGCATGCGTGATTCTCGTTCGACGCTACGCTCCTGGTTGCGCGCCAAATTTCGCGATCCCCGCCCGATTTTGGTTTCTCCATATCGAGGGTATGGTACGCCACAGGTCGCTACGCTTTTTGGACGTGTTCTGCGCGATCCTGGGATTCCAGCGCCAGAAGCTGATGATAGCGCTTGGGAAAACCTGCTTGCAACATACGAGCGATTGGAAAGCGATGAGATTCCGGGTGTAGTTGTGCGTGGCATATTAGAAGGAATGAGTTCGGAAGCGATCAGTGATGATGAAGGGTATTTCGAGCTTTCATTCCAGCCAGCGCAGCCACTACACCCCGGTTGGCATCAGGTTTCGATTGAAGCACTGAATGTCGATGCAGCTTCGGTTATTGGCCATGTGCTCGTTGCAGATGCTCCAGGTATAGGCATCATCAGCGATATTGATGACACCGTACTGCGCAGCGAGGTCGCTAGCCCATTACGATTAGCAGAACTTATGTTATTAGAAAATGCGCGCACCCGTGATATCTTTCCCGGTGTGGCGGAATTCTATCGTGCACTGCAAGCGGGAAGCCAGGGTGATGCGCAGCACCCAGTGTTTTATCTTTCGGGTAGCCCGTGGAATCTCTACGATTTGCTGGTTGAGGTATTCGATTCACATGCGGTTCCGCGCGGCCCACTTCTGCTAACATGCCTAGAGCGCGAAGTGATTATACCAAAGCTGACAGGCCGTAATGTCCTTCAGGCCCATAAGTTTGGCCAGATTGCGCACTTATTGGCAACCTACCCCGCCAAGCGCTTCATCCTGCTTGGTGATAGTAGCCAGCGCGATCCAGAGATCTACCAGCAAGCGCTGGCACAATTCCCTGGGCGAATTGCCGCGATCTATATTCGTGATGTGACAGGTGAGGCGCGTGATGAGCGCGTTATTGCAATTGGCCATGCAATTCAGGCACAGGGCGTGCCGTTTGCCTATGCTGGTGAGACCCGCATATTGAGCGATGAAGCCAAGCGCGTAGGGCTGATTAAAGCGTAAAAACAAGGAGCGATGCAGGCCAGGAGACCAAATAGCGCATAGCGCACAGCGCAAAACAGGCACATGTTACTCAGCGCTCTTGCGCTCTTGCGCTCCAATGCTTCATCGCTCCGTCGCTCTATCCTTGTGCTTTAACACGAAACTCAGCGATCTGGCGCACTAATGTCGAAGGAATACGTCCGACAATATAGGTACCTTCGGCATCATAGCGCTCTTCTTCAATGACACCCTGCTGATGCCAGAGCGCAACAAGATCATTCCTCCGATAGGGGATCATGGCCGTAGCCGCATCCATGCCACTACCGAGTGTTTCCTCAATGCGCTGCTGGAGTGTCGCGATGCCCCAGCCATTCAGTGCAGAGACAGCGACATAATCATGGGGTAGCCCCATCTCGGCAGCGATCCCACCTACTTCCGATTCGCTCATACCATCAAGCAGATCGACTTTGTTGAGTACCGTCAACATCGGGCGATCATCAGCACCAAGATTCTTCAGCGTATCAATAACTGTTTGAGTCTGCTGGCTGGCATTTGGATGTGTGATATCGAGCACATGCAGGAGTAAATCTGCCTCGCGGATCTCCTCAAGCGTTGCACGGAAGGCTGCAACAAGCTGGGTGGGCAGTTTTTGAATGAAGCCGACCGTGTCGGTCATCAATACGGGTCGCCCGCCTGGCAGTTGAACCTGGCGTGTGGTTGGATCCAGCGTTGCAAAAAGCTTATCTTCAGCAAGAACATCCGCTCCGGCGGCTGCATTCAAGAGTGACGATTTGCCTGCATTGGTGTAACCTACCAGCGCGATAACCGGAATGCCGTTGCGCCGCCGCCGCTCACGATATAACTCGCGATGCCGATGCACTTCCTCAATCTGTTTTTCCAACAGACTAATGCGCTGCTCGATCATACGCCGGTCGAGTTCCAGCTGCGTTTCACCCGGCCCGCGTAAGCCAACGACACCACCCGCAGATGTGCCTCCCGAGCCACCCTGCCGCTCCAAGTGTAGCCATTGGCGACGCAAGCGTGGCAAGAGGTACTTGTACTGCGCCAGTTCAACCTGAATGCGCCCCTCGCGGGTACGCGCATGGCTGGCAAAGATATCCAAGATCAAACCAGTACGATCAAGAACTTGCGTTTGCAGTGTTTCTTCCAGGTTACGTGTTTGGCTTGGGCTCAGTTCATCGTCAAAAATAACGACATCATATTTGAGCTCAGGCTTCAGCAATGCGATTTCTTCAACTTTACCAGGCCCAATATAGTAGCGCGGTGTTGGCTGTTTGATCCGCTGCTGAAGACGGCCAACCACCTCTAGCCCGGCAGTATCTGCAAGTAGTGCTAGTTCATCAAGCGAATCCTCGGCGCTCCACAGATGGTGGCCACTGGTGAGTTCTGCGCCGACAAGAAAAGCCCGCTCACGCGGAGGGCGCGTCTCATGGAGGCGACGCCCATCTGCGGTGCGGGTAAAGGTCACTTCTTCGAGTTCGATGGGAAACTCCTTACTCTTCTTCGAAACCCAACTCTTCAGCAACAATATACAACGGTCTACGCTTTACTTCATCGTATATTCGACCGAGATATTCGCCGATTAAGCCAAGAAACACCAATTGCACACCGCCAATAAAGAGTACGGCAACCAGTGTTGTGGCCTGGCCTGTGAGTTGCTGCCCCATTAGACGTAGGGCGATTACGAGGATAATGCCAAGCACTCCCAATGCTGCAATTGTGAAACCCGCATAGGTAGCCATCTGGAGTGGCAAGTAGGAGAATGCGGTAATCCCATCCATCGCGAATTTAAGCATTTTGCGGAATGGGTATTTTGTCTCACCAGCCTTGCGTGCATCACGCTTATATCCAACACCTGATTGGCGGAAGCCGACCCAAACCGAAAGGCCGCGCATAAAGCGCTTTTGCTCACGCATCTGCTTTAGCGCATTAACAACCTTGCGATCCATGAGGCGGAAATCACCCGTATCAACCGGAATATCGACATTTGTGATATTGCGAATGATCCGATAGAATACAGAAGCGGTTGCTTTTTTGAAAGCTGTCTCACCCTCACGCTCAGTACGTACCGCAAAAACAACCTGCGAACCCTTCTTCCAATCGGCAATCAGGGTTGGGATAACCTCAGGAGGATCTTGTAGATCAGAATCAATAACTACGACTGCCTGCCCACCGGCATAATCGATTCCAGCAGTAATTGCGAGTTGGTGGCCGAAATTGCGGGAAAAGTTGATGACCTTGACGCGTGGATCTTGTGCATGCAGTTCACGCATGATCTCTGGCGTGCGATCACGCGAGCCATCATTAATCAAGACAAGTTCCCATGGTTCGCCAAGCTGATCCATCGTTGCCATCACCCGCTGGTAAAACTCGGGGAGCAGTTCTTGTTCATTAAAAACTGGGGCAACGATCGAGTAGACTGGGCGCGATGTCATCTGAACAGGCCTTTCGTGCGCGAGTGAGATTGGCATCGGCTCTACAATCGACATTGAGGTAGGCTCCTTGCGCTTTATGCGGCACGCTAGGCGTACCGTCTACGAGTATTCTAGCACAAAGTATCTCACTTTGCGATGAACGCCGGATGAGTTGACACTAGTATGAAATGATGCTTCGCTCACACACTCCCAACCAGGCCAATCACACTGGCAATTGCCAGATCGCGTGTATGGCTTAGGCTCACGGCTAGCGATAGAATCTGAAGCTGGGTTGCGTATTGAGCTGCTTGCCCATGTAGTTCAATGGTTGGTCGCCCGCTTGGGTCGCTAAGTACCTCGATTTCGACCCAACGAACGGCCTGCGAATCGGAACCTGCTCCAAGGCCACGTACCCCAACACCAAGGAGTTTGGCGGTTGCCTCTTTAGCAGCCCAGCGTACAGCAAGTGATTGCGGGCTTGCGCGATAGCGTGCCAACTCAAGCGGTGTATAGACTCGGACGAGAAAACGCTCGCCAAAACGCGTCACTGCCTGCTGGATACGCCTAATCTCAATCATGTCGATGCCATGCAGAATCATTGCGTGCCAATCAGTGAGAATGCGGCAACTTCGGCAAAGTAATCGTGGCCACGCGATTCGATTCGAATAAACTGAATGTAGCGCGCCTCACGGATCAAGGTGTCATCGCGTAATTCAATTTCAAGCAGATACCAACGATACGCTGGGATCGGCTTGTAGCGAATGGCCTGTAGATCGGGGATCGTTGTTGGCCCATCTTCAGTTGAATAGATACAGATATCGCGTGGCCGCTCCTGATCGGTAGGGCTGGTTGGCTTATATTGTAAGCGCACCATAATTGGGCATTCTGATCCCTGCGCGCCTGCACCAGGTAATGATTGTTGCAGAATCCGCACATATCCGCGTAACTTGAGCGATGTATATTCCGAAACGTCAATGTCGAGCTTCTGCTGAATACCAACCGTATAGGGTTTCGTTTGGTCGCCATCGCGGCGTAATTGGCCAATCGATACCTGATCTTCGGCGCTACAGAGATCGGGGGTCTCTGGGCGGCAACCGCGCACGACACCAAAGCGGCCATTCTTCTCGATATCGGTGAGACCGATTGCATTCTCATTCCAGTACTCAACCCAGGTTTGTGAGGCAGTTCCATATGAATCTTGTTGCCGATATTGGGTGAAGCCTCCATCAGCAATCAATTCCCATGTTGCTGCTATTGGTGCTCCAATCAGCCTGCCAACTGCTACCTGAATCTTTTGCCCTGGTACGATCACGGTATGCTTGCCATTGAGGATTATTGTGGCCGCTCCGCTGCGAACAGCAACCTCAGCAAGTAATGGCTGCCCATCTATTGTCTGATTGATTGCACGGTAGGTATCATCATTAGGAACATAGATGCTGTAGCTGCCACCTGTTTTCAGATCAACACTCATCTTTGAGTCGAGTTGAATGGTATAACTTACTTGTTCAAATGCCTGCCCTTCAGCAATATCATAGCGCGCATAGCCTGCATGTTGCTCAAGAACAACCTCCTGTCGTGCGCGATTCCATTGTGTCACCTGGAATCGTTCAAACAGGAGATCCGCACCTGTTGGCGAAGCCCAAAGCTGGATGTGACTTTCATCGGGCAACACCAATGAAGCAACTGGCCCATACCCAGCCTCACGACGTGTTTTGATCGTTTCGCCTTCTGCAAGCAGTGCGCAAATGTCGCGGCTATCTGGGCAGGGATCACGTCCATTCGGTAAACGCTCTATGCCACTAGGCGCAAGCTGGCCTCGCCCTTGCATAAATACGCCAGTCTCAACATGGCTACGCAAAACGGCTCGGCCAGCAGGAACCATTGCTGTCGAGTAGTAGCGCCAAACGAGTAGGCCTGTACCTACAATAATCCCGCAGAAAATGACAAAGGCGGTGAGGAGAATAAGCCAGGCACTCGTTTGTGGTGAAACGCCATGGGTACGTTGGTTAGCCGATTGCGCCAATGCCAGTTCCTTTCTGCCTGGTTATTCCGAATAGCGCTCTTCGAGCCACGGGTCGGCATGATTATTATAGCCGTAGCGCTCCCAGAATCCGAGTTTGTCTTCGGCTAAAAATTCAAGGCCACGTAGCCATTTTGCACTTTTCCAGAAGTATTTCTTTGGTGTCAGAAGGCGGAGCGGATACCCATGATCTGGTGTGAGTTCGGCACCATTAAACTTATAGGCGAGCAGTGCATCCTCTTCAAGCAGAAGATCAAGTGGAACATTCGCCGTGTACCCTTGTTCACAATGGGCTAGTACAAAGCGAGCCTGTGGCTTAAGTGCTGGGATGCACTTGAGGAATTCACTAAAGCGAACCCCTTCCCAATGGGTATCAAGTTTGCTCCAGCGGGTCACGCAGTGAATATCGGTAGTGATTTGCACCGTTGGTAGGGCTCGGAACTCCGCGAATGAGAAGCGCTGTGGTTGCTCAATTTCTCCCCAAGTACGAAGATCCCAGGTTTGAAGCAAGTTTTCATACTGTGGCACATTACCATAATGAAGTACCGGAAATTTCTCGGTAACGTACTGGCCAGGTGGTACTCGATCCTCCTGATTCGGCGGGGTGCGATCATATTTTTTTCGAAATGCGTTTAACATGGTGTCCTTTCTCTGGTGGTCTGTGATGGTCTGTGGTGGATAGTAATAACATTCTCTAGTCTTACACCCAGCCAAAAACGTTACACCGTTGCTGCTTTTCATACACGATTTCCGACGTTGCACAACGCGGGTGGTATTCCCCTCCGGCGCGGCGTATCCTATCGTATGCTAGGGCTGATGATGCAATAAGATCTTGTAGGATTTACAACATCTGTAACTCGAATGCGCCGCTGATTTGGCGTTTGGCGCGATGGTAGCTTAAATCTGCTGCAATTGCATGCAGAATCTGCTGAATGTGCTCGCGCTCGAGTGGTTCGTTGTAACAGGCCACCAGATTGTTAATAGCCTCGACATACTCTGGATGCGGCTGGTAGAAGTAGTGCGGATCTTCCGATGCGTCAGTTTCAAGCACTTGATCGCGGTACAGCTCATTTAGAGCTTCACTTGTGCTCCAAATGTCGCGATACATTCGGTTTGCTGCCTGTGTTGCGTTCAGATCGAGACGTGGATTCTCGCAGAAGAGCAACAACAGTTGGAGTTTGGCTGGCGAGTTAATCGTTGTTTCGAGTAGCTCACGAACGGTTGAGTCGATCATCGACTTAGCCTCCTTTCGAGGTCGTCATTGACCCCGCGATGTGCAATTTACCGCATTGTTCGCATTCCTACGGCAATTCGGCATCCTGCAGCTAGGGAGGTGCCTTACTTGGCCGCCAGTGCCCGGCGCTGGCGTGCATCCAGTACAAACAACTTGTCATCCAAATGACATTCCTTTTACATTATATGCGGCTGATGAACGTTTTACAATCCCTGAGTTGTATCATTTTGGTGAAAATCGGTAGCAAGAATTGCTTTGTTGTTGCAATTTGACAACATACAAAGTGTGTAGTAATATCCCCCCTCGTGAGCAGCGGCTGTTGCGTAGGTGACAGACGTTCCAAAACAACCGAACGAGCGAAATCCACCCTGTCGTCGGCCCACTGGTCGGTTGCAGCGTCCCAGGTGCTTTTCAGTCGAGAAGCCCTGGATTTTTATCGCCTCGTG
>JANLSE010000616.1:0-13513 GCA_031362265.1 Roseiflexaceae bacterium | reverse complement strand
GCCGGTGAGCAGGCGCTTGCGTTCTTCGCAACAGCTGCGGCCATCGAGCATTTTAGCCGTGCACTGAACGCAGCAGCACAATTGGGTGCGCCAGCCGAGAGCACAATCTATCTAGCTCGTGGCCAAGCCTATGAGCATCTTGGTGATACAAGTGCAGCACGCATGGATTACGAGCAGGCAATTGAACTAGCGCACACGCATGGTAATAGCCAAACCGAATGTAACGCCTTGCTGGCGCTTGGATTCCTCTGGATTGGGCAAGATTATCCACGTGCGGGTGTGCTACTGCAGGATGCGCTTGATCGCGCACGAGCTGCCCAATATGCAGCACTCGTCGCGCAGACCCTAAACCGGCTGGGGAATTGGCACCTTATGACCGACGATCCAGCCCGCAGTGTTCAATACCACCGCGAGGCACTTGCGATTGTTGAGGAGCTTGGCGATCCACGCGGAATTGCAACAACCCTCGATCTACTTGGAATTGCCCATGTGTTACATGGCGACATGCCAACTGGCGCACATTATTATGAGCGCGCCCTGGAATATTGGGCGCGTATCAATGAGCGGCAGTGGCGCATCCCAACACTGGCCAGTTTTGCGACACGTGGGGGAAACGCGCTCTTTCCCAACGCCGCATGCATCTATGTAAGTTTAGAACAGGCTGCTCATGAAGCTGAGGACGCACTGGCACTCGCTCGTGAGATTGGTTGGTTGAATGGTGAAGCTACCGCGCTGATCTGGCTGAGTGCACTCCTCTCCCCACGTGGCGAGGCGATTCGTACACTCGATTGCACTCAGCAGGCAATTGATGTAGCGATCGAACTGGATCATCAGCTCTGGATCAACTCAGCGCAGGCCATACGCGGCGCAACCTATCTGGATTTGTATGCCTTTGCGCAGGCTGAACTGGCATTTGAAGATGCGCTTGCCCACGGACATCAGGTGCGTTCAACATTTGTTATCCTGACAATGAAAGGCTATCTGGCCTTGGCATTCATCGGGCAACACCGTTACGCAGAGGCCGAAGCTCTGCTCGATGCTACGGCTGATTTGCAGCTTCCATTCCAGACTCAAGCACAACAGCACATCTGGTATGCCCGTGCACGTTTGGCACTCGCTCGTTTGCAACCCGCAGAAGCGCTCCAGATCGTTGATCAGATGCTGGCTGTGATTGATGCCCCACTGCCAACCACGGCAGATCTCACTGGCCAACGGCTTGCGCCACGCCTGTGGTTGCTACGTGGTGAGGCACTTGTGGCCAGCGGCAATTCCCAGGAGGGCGAGCAATGGCTTCACGCTGCTGCATCCGCTGCGACGCTACTGGAGGCACTACCACTCATGATCCAATCCCAGGTGAGCCTGGCTAACCTTTACCGGCGTCGGCGTAAATATGAAGAAGAGCATGCAGCGGCCCATGCGGCGCGCACCGCATTAGCTGCCCTGGTCTTCCGCTCACCAAGCGAATTATATCAAGGACTGATTCAACATGTTGAACACTTGTTACCACCACTGCGGACACCGACAACTCGCCGTGTGATGCGCCAACAGTATGCTGGCCTCAGTGCTCGTGAATGTGAGGTGGCCGGACTCATTGCCCAAGGTAAGTCCAATCGGCAGATCGCCTTAACACTCTTTGTAAGTGAACGTACAATCGAGAAGCATATCGAGAACATCATGGGTAAACTAGCTGTAGATGCCCGCACACAAATTGCTGTCTGGGCGGCCGAGCATGGGTTAGGCACCGCATAGACTACGTACTGTTCATCAAAAAAATACGTGTTTTCCACGCTGTTCGAAACTGGCTGATTTGCTATCCTCTGTGTAGGGCGATATGTATTGATAGCAAATGGAGGAACCCACAATGGCAGCACAGTCGAATGCGGAACTTGCGAAACTGATCTATGAGCGGTTTAACCAGAATGATTTCGAAGGGGCATTGGAGTATGTCGCGGACAGCTGGACCGGCGTTGCGCATCATGCTGGGATGCAGTTCGCAGGGAAAGCAGGCTTTTTGCAGTTCATGCAGGGCTTCAAAAGCGCCTTCCCAGATTGTGTCGTAAGCATCAGCCACCAGATCGTGGCGGGCGATGAGATTGTCAACCAGATCACTTGGGTTGGTACGCATACTGGGCCGCTGCCAACCCCAACTGGCTCGATCCCTGCCAGCGGGCGTACTGTCCACTCTGTGGCATGCGAGATCTGGCGAACACAAGGAGGGAAGCTGGTTTCCCTAGCAAACTATCAAGACGCAGTAGGCATTTTGGCGCAGATTGGCGCACTACCCATGCCTGAGACAGTTGGGTTGTAAGCATGTGGTTGTTGACTGTTTGGTGCATTCCTGAAAGTCATGCACCAAACAGCTCAAACTCGCTATAACCACTGTGACCATAGGTAGGACCAGATCGGTTGTTTGGTGGCAGTTAAGCGCTTATTTACGAAAGGGGTTTCACCATGGCAGGAAACGATGTTGTTACCAATTTGCGTGCGCAGCTCAAGGGCGCCCACGATTGGCTTGAAGGCACATTGGTCGATGTAACTGATGAGGTTGCCAATACACTCTCAGAAGGTAATGTGGCGAGTATTGGCGCAAATTATGCCCATGTGGTTACTGCAGAAGATTACTTTGTGAATGGCTTACTCACAGGCGGGATGCCAATCATGATGAGTAGTAGTGCTGGTATTAGCGTACCTCCACCATTTGGCGGATGGGCCGAATGGGGTCGCACTGTCCATGTTGATATTGCCACACAACAGGCTTATGCCCAACAGGTATATGCTGCAACCGATGCATGGCTCGCAACCAAGAGCGACGCCGATCTGTCAGTTGAGGCAGAAACCCCGATCGGGAAGATGCCACTGGGCGCGTTTATTGGCCTCTGGATTCTCAACGCGCATACCCACGCTGGCGAAATCTCATGTCTCAAAGGGCTACGTGGAATGAAGGGTTATCCCGTCTAGTGGTTCTGCGGTTCTTAGCGGGCGAACACAAAGTTCGCCCGTACGATGATGAGTATGGCTGAACAAACCTTGTCTTGGCTCTTGGTTCCCTTCGGCTGCGCTCAGAGCTGGCTTGGTTCTTGGTTCTGCGGTTCAGCGACTCTTTCTTAAAGCGCGATTTCGTACACTTGTATAGTAGTCAATGGTCGCTATTCATGCTAGCATAAATGAAGCATAGCGCCGTCCTGCCGCGAATCGCACCAAGACATGCTACAATACGCGCTGAACATCAGGCTCGTTATGGTCAGCATACTGAAACAGAACCCCACCCCAGCTTAGGAGTACCCTTTATGGTCGCAACAACCCCTTCGCAGCGCGCCGTGCCCTGGTTTCAACGCGTCGAGTTGCCGTTGGTGTTGCCAGGGGTGATGCTGGCCGCACTCATGCTCTGGAGTGTTGGGCGAAGCCTGATCGATGCCAACTGGACCAGCGGTCTAGACATGGTCTTGGGTGTGTTGCTTCCTGCACTCTTGATTGGTATCATCTTTGCACGCATCACATGGCTCCCAGGCTTGCTAGCACATGTACTTTCAGCCATGCTTGGGTTAGCCTGGACAGTTGAGCGTGTCACGCCATTTCTGCTAGAACGTGTTACCGAGGAGTTTGGTGCGCCAATGGCAGCACGCCTCGATACCTGGGGCGAGCGTGCAAGTGAGATTGCCCTGCGTGCTGCTGTCTGGCTACGGATTATCCAGGCTGGGGGGCGTGGCGAAGATATTGTGCTGTTTGTTGTCACCATCGCCTTACTCATGTGGATTCTGGGCTATGCAACCGGCTGGTTCGTGTTTCGTACTAATCGTACATGGCTGGCAGTTGTGTTTAGCGCAGGTTTTATCCTGATCAATTATACCTTTACCTGGCCAAAACCGACACTCCTCTTCTTCGTTTTTCTTGGCTCGGCACTACTGCTTATGGTCTACCAGAATATTGCACAACAACAGCAAATCTGGCGTGCAGCGCGGATCGAATTTCCTGGCTGGATGCTCTGGCGTACCGTTTTTGCTGCGGGTGTGTTCTGTGTTGCGCTTGTACTCGTTACCAGTATTGTGCCAGGCACCGTAACCAGCGCTGATGCGCAACGGGCATGGCGGGTACTCAAATCGCCATTTAGTAGCCTACGTGAGAGCTGGCAAGATGCCTTCAGCACGATCAATGCACCCCCCGGCACCAGTGGAAGCTTTGCAACGCGTGGCGTTCGGGTTGGTGGGCCACGCGCATTGGGCAATGCGATTGTGATGCGGGTACGCTCGCCAAAATCTGAATACTGGCGCGCAGTCGCCTTCGATAAATATACTGGCCTCAATTGGCAGAATACGGTTGGCGAACGCGCACGTGCAACCCTGGGTGTACCAACCGCAGAACAGGCGCGCAGTTTCGTCACTCCAGGCGAGTTGTTGATCCAGGCTGAACTACGTGCACGTGAACTGGTGACCCAAACCGTCACACTCACACAGGCACGCACCGATGGCTTAATAATGGTCTCCGGCCAGTTTGCGGCAGCAGGTGTACCTGTGCTGATTCAATCCGGTATTTTGGCCGATCAGAGCGGCCAGACCTTACGTAACTATACTGAAATCGCCTCGGTTGTTGCCGATGTGCCACTTGAGGAGACCGGTAGCTATACAGTCTCGACCTATCTCTCCACGGTTGATGAACGTAGTCTGCGCAATGCGGGTGTCGAATACCCAGCCTGGGTGACGGAATCCTACCTACAGCTACCCGATACGCTGCCACTACGGGTGCGTGAGCGCGCCCAAGAAATTGCGAAGAACGCCAATGCTACCACTCCCTATGATCAGGCACTTGCGCTCCAGCACGCACTGCGGTCGATCACCTATGACGACAAACGCCCGGCGCCGCCCGAGGATCGCGATTGGGTCGATTATTTTGTGTTTGATTCACAGCGTGGTTACTGCGACGATTTTGCCAGCGCGATGGTGGTAATGCTACGTGCGCAGAATATTCCTGCGCGCTGGGTACAGGGGTATGCAGGCGGCGATCTGGATACCGATACTAGTGAATGGGTGATCCGTGAGACGGTTGCCCACTCTTGGGCAGAAGTCTATTTTCCTGGCTATGGGTGGCAACGCTTTGAGCCAACTCCCGCACCATATGCGATTGTGCCTGTGCGCCCATCTGTACCAGTTGGTGAAGAAACAAATGCAACCGAAAGCTCTGGCGATATCTCGAATCAGCTGAGCGATCCAGATGCAATTCTGCGGCGCATTCGTGAGCGTGAGGAACAGTTGCAGGGTGAAGGTGCTGGCGATCTTGCTGCCTTGGAACGCCAGATTGCCGAGCGTGAGGCACAGCGCCAGCGGGATCTAATCCTGATTGTAACAAGTGTCCTTGGAGTGATTGTGGCAAGTACACTAGGATCGTTGCTTTTCCTACAATGGCAGTTGCGTGGCCTTACGCCGGCGAGTGCCGCCTATGCGCGGCTTATTCGCTTGGCAAATTGGGCCGGTGTTCACTACGAAGAGCATGTAACTCCACGTGAGTATGCCACCGCTGTAGCCAACAGTATTCCTGACCAGCGTGAGCCGATAACGCAGATTGCTGCCAACTATGAAGCTGAATGCTACCGGCCCAACCATCGCCCGGACGAAGATTCAACGCGACTCTGGCCAGGTATTCGCCGCGCACTTCTGGGCCTACGCTTGCGGCGCTTAACCACACCCCAAACCAAGTAGTTCAATGGAGACACAATCTTTGACCTACGTGCTAGGAACGCCAGGATTCGTATCCCGACGCGTCGACAGGGCAAGTCTCAGGGGAAATTATACAACTCCGATTGTCGCCTATGCGACTTACACAAGGCCCAATATGGCACTCGTTCTACTGCGCACTTGTTCAAGCAGCCTAGCGTTCAGCGCGAGCGATTGCCCATATGAGGGGATGATTTGCTGTAGTGTGGTTTGCCAGGCAGTGGTATCTTCCGGGAAGCAACGCTGCAGTAGCCCGAGCATGATACTGACCGCCGTCGATGCGCCAGGTGAGGCACCTAATAATGCAGCAATTGAGCCATCGGCGGCACTCACAACCTCTGTACCAAATTCAAGCACACCACCCTGTTCCTCATCGTGCTTGATCACTTGTACGCGTTGTCCCGCAACTTCCAATTGCCAATCATCAATCAGAGCAGTTGGCACATATTCACGTAATGTTGCCAGGCGATCTTCAGGCGATTGTAATACTTGTTCGATCAGATATTTTGTCAACGCAATATTATCGAGACCTGCTGAGAGCATCGGCAGCATATTGGCAGCGCGAACCGATAATGGTAAATCGAACAGTGATCCATGCTTAAGAAAGCGTGTGGAAAAGCCTGCATATGGTCCAAATAGAAGCGCACGCTCACCATTGATGATACGTGTATCGAGGTGCGGTACCGACATGGGTGGTGCGCCAACTGCGGCCTTCCCATAGACCTTCGCCGCATGTCGCGCGATGATCTCGGGCCGGCGGCATACCAGCCATTGGCCACTAACCGGGAAGCCACCATACCCTTTGCTCTCGGGGATGCCCGATTTAAGCAGCAAGGGTAGTGAGCCGCCACCTGCACCAATAAAGACAAACCTTGCCTGAATCTCACGCCCAGCATTGGTAGCGCGATTACTGACGCCAACTCGCCAACCAGCATCGCTGGCACGCTCAAGACTTAGAACATCGTGATTGAAATGAATCTCAACACTAGATTGCTGAATGAGCGAATGAAACAAATCGCGGGTTAATGCCCCAAAATTAACATCGGTGCCGATTGCCATTGAGGTTGCTGCAACGGCTTGATCTGGATCTCGGCCTTTCATCACAAGTGGCATCCATTCAGCCAGTTGTCCTTTATCTTCCGAATACTGCATGCCCTGGAACAGAATAGATTTCTGGAGTGCGGCATAACGCCGACGGAGGAAACTCACATCGGCGGCACCTTGGACAAAACTAAGATGCGGCACCTGCATGATGAAGTTAGCCGGATTGCGCATGATGCCACGTTCGAGCAGGGTTGCCCAAAACTGTTTTGAAATCTCGAATGATTCGGCGATTTGAATGGCTTTGGTCGTTCCAATCGTTCCATCGTCTTGCTCTGGTGTGTAGTTCAACTCACAGAACGCTGAATGCCCGGTTCCAGCATTATTCCAGGCATCTGAGCTTTCGGCAGCTGCGCGATCAAGGCGTTCGAAAATTGTAATGCGTAACGTTGGCTCTACTTCTTTGAGCAGCACACCTAAGGTCGCGCTCATGATGCCTGCGCCAATCAGTACAACATCGACATCAGTGGATTCAGATTGAGGGCTGAGTCGCATAAGAAGCCTTTCGCATTCTGGACTGTTGAATGCATTATATACCTGGAATGAGGGGACATTTAGAAGGAGAATCAGGGTTTTTCGGGCAAACACAAGGTTCACCCCGACAATGCTCCATCGGATGATGGATCGCGGTTCGTGCTTGCGGCGGATGTTGCGCTAACAACAATCTGGTACGATGCAAGCGATCAACCCAGGCGGCACAATGCCGCAATCAGCGAGGCCGAGCGTGAAAACACTTTCACCCAAAAACTGTATAAGGTATCTCCGCCGTATGCAGCACTTATGCTCGGTTTCCATACAGCGTAGAAGCCAGCTAGCGGGCTGATACGGTAGGTTGGGTTCAGCGCCATCACTATGCGTGTGTGGCAACTTCTTCAGAGAAATTTCGTATATTGAGCATCATGGAAGCGTAGCTCAGCAGTAGAGCAAGTGGCCGCAAGGCCCTCCGTCGCCCATACCTTGCCTCATTGGGGCCGAAGGGATGATGGTTATCGCTCATAACGACTTGGTCGTGGGTGCAAATCCCACCGCTTCCTTCAATAGAGTCGTGGCGGAATGGAAAACGCGCCTGTTAGTAGTCCGTCGCTATCAACTTGCCCTTTAGGGCCGAAGGTGTACGGTTCTCGTGAAGCAGGTGGTGCAAACCTTGCAGGTTCGAATCCTGCCGACTCTACCAACATCAGGAGTGCGCCATCGCCCATACCTTGCCTTTTTGGGCCGAAGGATGATGGTTATCTGAAACATTGGTTCAACTCCAATCACTCCTGACCACGGGCCGAACGCTGGTCGGTTATCAATTCACAGAGCCCGATCACCATTCACCTTGCCCGTATCTATTCGCCGTGGCGGTTAACCCCGCCGCCCTAGCTTTGGGAGGTCATATGGCAATTTTCCGCAATCTATTTGGTCTTGGCAAAGATGCGCCACAGAGCGCACCGATCGATCCACGCCAGATTCCCAATAGCGCGGGTGGCTTTGTGTGGGCTGTTGATGATTGGACGCGCCTCGATCGCTTTCTCATCCTCGGCAGCGAAGGTGGTAGCTTCTATGCGACAGAGCAGGCGCTTACGCTGGAGAATGCTGCCGCAGTGGCGCGCTGCATCGATACCGATGGCCCACGTGTGGTCGCACGGATTGTGGAAGTCAGCCAAGCTGGGCGGGCACCAAAGAATGATCCAGCGCTGTTTGCTTTGGCCTTGGCTGCTGGGCTTGGCAAGCCTGCCACTCGCAAAGCTGCGCTTGCTGCATTGCCAAATGTGGCGCGTACAGGTACACACCTCTTCCATTTCCTGGCCTATATCGAACAGTTTCGTGGCTGGGGTCGTGGCCTGCGTGAAGCGGTTGGGGTGTGGTATAACGAGCGTGCTGCGCGTGATCTTGCCTATCAGGTTGTAAAATATCGCCAACGTGATGGCTGGATCCATCGCGATGTCCTGCGACTCGCGCATACACAAGGCACCAGTGAACAACACCAAGCAATTCTGCATTGGATCGTCAAAGGCTGGCCGGATGTTGGCAGTGAGCCACATCCCGATCAGGCACTGCGGGTTATCTGGGCCTATGAGCGCGCTCAGCGTGCCGAGACAGCTGCGGCCATTGCGCAACTCATCCATGATGAGCGCTTGCCACGCGAGGCGATCCCTACACACTTTTTGAATGATGCTGTGGTATGGGATGCCTTGCTGGAGGATATGCCAATTGAGGCGATGGTGCGTAACCTAGCTACAATGACCCGTGTAGGGTTGCTGGTGCCAGGGAGTGTGGCTGCCAAGACGGTGGAATTGCGCCTGCGTGACCGTGACCGCATCCGCCGTGCGCGCATGCATCCGATCAAGCTACTCGCTGCGCTCAGCACATATACTGCTGGCAAGAGTGTGCGCGGTGATGGTGTGTGGAATCCGGTTGGCCAGGTGATTGATGCACTCGATGCGGCGTTCTACCTTGCGTTCGAGAATATCGAGCCAACTGGCAAGCGCATGCTGTTAGCACTCGATGTGAGTGGATCGATGGGTATGGGCACGATTGCAGGGGTACCAGGGCTGACACCACGTAATGCGTCGGCTGCGTTGGCACTGGTGACAGCTGCAACTGAGCCAGCGTATCAAGTGATGGGCTTCAGCACCACATTTCAACCGTTGCCAATCACACCACGCCAACGACTCGATGATGCAATCACAGCGGTGAGTGGGCTGCCGTTTAGCGGCACCGACTGTGCGCTTCCGATGATCTGGGCTATGGAGCAGAAGGCGCAAATCGACGCATTTGTTATCTACACCGATAGCGAGACATGGTTTGGCAAGGTACACCCAGCAGAAGCGTTACGTCGTTATCGTGAGGTAACTGGGATCGCTGCCAAACTTGTGGTGGTTGGCATGATCGCCAATCAATTCAGCATTGCCGATCCGGCGGATGCTGGGATGCTGGATTGTGTTGGCTTCAGCACCGATACCCCACAAGTGATTGCGGATTTTGTGCGTGGGTAACACCAATCGTCTATTAAAAGATGAGAAGACACCTAGATCAAAGCCAATCAAATTGATCTGGGTGTCTTAGATTTCAGGGGATCCTTACCTAGCCTACAACTATCCGACGTGCAGCTGCATTGTGGCGTGCCACGAGCGCATGAACATCGACCCCAAGCAACTGACCAGCGCGCACTCGCACAATGCCATTGATGACACTCAAATCGACATTTGGTGGCTGCGTGAAGATCAGGGCTGCAAGTGGATCATGAACGGCAGCACCAGCCATACTGATTGTGTCGGTACGAAAGCCAACAAAATCGGCTGCCATGCCTGGTGATAGTTGGCCGATTTCGCTGCGGCCAAGTACAGCTGCGCCACCGCGAGTCGCAAGCCGCAGTGCCTCACGCGCGGTCAGTGCCGCTGGGTTTCCACCAACCCGTTGCAAAAGCAGCGCCTGGCGTGCCTCTCCCAGCAGATGGGAGCTATCGTTTGAGGCTGACCCATCGACGCCAAGGCCGACGCGCATGCCAGCGGTAAGCATGGCACGCAGTGGCGCAATACCAGATGCTAGACGCATATTTGAGCCAGGGCAGTGCGCTGCGCCTGTCTGTGTTCGGCCTAGGCGCTCAACCTCAGCCTGCTTGGGATGCACCATATGGGCATGCCAGACATCCTGGCCAACCCATCCCAATTCCTCAGCAAGTTCAACAGGTGTCTGCCCAAAGGTAGCAGCACAGTAGGCAACCTCATCAAGGGTTTCTGCAAGATGGGTATGTGAATGAACGCCATATGACCGTGCCAGTTCGATACTTTCTCGCATCAGGTTCGGGGAAACCGAGAATGGCGAACATGGCGCGAGCACAATTCGCAACATGGAGTAGGGTTCTGGATCGTGGTATTCCTCAATCACGCGCCGCGAATCGCGTAGGATGAAGGCTTCATCTTCTACCACGCTATCTGGTGGTAGCCCACCGCGGGATTCGCCAACCGACATCGAGCCACGTGACGCATGGAATCGGATTCCCATTGCGCGTGCTGCCTCAATCTGATCATCGATACGCGCACCATTCGGCCAGATGTAGGTGTGATCGCTGGCGGTTGTACATCCCGAGAGCATCAATTCAGCAATTGCTGTTTGAGTACTGGCGTAGATTGCATCGGCATCCATGCGTGCCCAGATTGGGTAGAGTATTTTGAGCCAGCTAAACAGTTCGACATTCTGAGCTTGTGGCACATTCCTCGTCAATGTCTGATAGAAGTGATGGTGAGTATTGATCAAGCCAGGTAGCACCACCATGCCACGTGCATCAATCACTTCATCGGCCTGCTGTGGCAGGTTCGCTGTTGGCCCAACTTGACGAATCACACCATCTTCGCAAAACAGCCCGCCATCTGCGATCTCCGTGTCAAGATCATCAATCGTCGCAAGCAAATCGGCGTTTTTCACAAGTAATGTTGACATAAGAACCTCGCAGAATAGCATTCAGCGCAGAATAGAACAGGAGACAAGGAGACAAGGAGACAAGGTGAGTCCGTTCCAATGCTACACCCAAAGGGTACCCGGCTCCAATGCTTCAATGCTCCAACACTCATCAGGCAACTTCCTCAAATAGAATGTCCTGCGCACCACTCCAAAGGATAAGTTTGCCCATGGCGGCTAATTGTGCCTGACCATCAATGATTGTCAGAAAATGGTTGCCAGCTAACTGCCCCATTTTACTTGCGAAGCTGGCGCTGCCATATGGGAACAGGATTTCCGTCTCGCTGTATCCGCCTGGGTAGAACAGGATGTCGCCACGTGATGGATGGCTCGTATGATTCTCAAACCCGACTCCCAGCTTGAATTCGCCGAGCGGGATCCAGCATGCCTCACCACTCCAGCGCGCATGAATGATCTTCTGCTTATATGGCAGTAGCTTCTTGAATGCGGCACAGGTTTCTGGCGCGGCTTCCTCCTCCATCTTGGCGATAAATACATATGGCCCAGCAGTCACACGCAGCGTTGTCATTGTGTCAAATCCTTTCAAACAAACTGAAGAACCAAACGCAGAACCGCAGAACCGCAGAACCGCAGAACCAGAGAACTTCATCCCAACATCGTCCGTACGGGCGAACCTTGTGTTCGCCTGCCAAGAACCAAGAAATAAACAAACCCTTTGCGTCTTTGCACACCCAAAGGGTACCCGCGTCTTTGCGTTCGTTTGTTCGTTAGACGGTTTCTACTGTTCACATGCATTGCGCTTTGCGCTCTACGCTCTACGCTCTACGCTCAGATATCGCCCGATTGGTTCACCAACGATTTGGCCATCGCGAAACACGACATGCCCACGCAGCAGTGTTTGAACGATCCGCCCTTTGAGTCGCATCCCAGTATACGGGCTCTGGCGATGACGATAGAAGAGATCTGTTGCATGCAATTCTGTTTCGAAGTGGGCGTCAACAAGCGCGATATCCGCATCAGTTCCAATTGCCAATGTGCCTTTCTGCGGCCAGAATCCAAAACGGCGTGCTGCTCCGGTAGCCAATACCTTAGCAATTGTCGTAAGTGCAATGCCTCGTTTGGCATAACCCTCTGTTAATAACAATGGCAGAGTGGATTGGCAGCCCGAAATACCACCCCAAATCGCGAAGAAATCACTCGATTGCTTCATATCAGGCGGTGCAGGCGAGTGATCCGATGCGACGATTGGCAATACACCAGATTGGATATGTACCCAGAGTGCTGCTACCTCACTCGCACTGCGAATGGGTGGTGCGCATTTCGCCAAGGCGCCGATTCGTTCAACATCTTCATCTGTAAATAGAAGATAGTGTGGGCAAGTTTCGCATGTCACATCAATGCCGCGTGCCTGCGCCTCGTTCACCAGAGTAACACCGCGGCCAGTACTAACATGGACAATATGGAGCGCACACTTGGTTTCTTCTGCGAACAGAATCGCACGCTCAATCGCCTCATATTCGGCAATTGCTGGCCTGGAGGCGAGATAATCGCGCACACCTGTTCGGCCTGCCAATAGCGCCTCGCGAGCCATGCCATCGGTTATTGTGCGATTTTCGGCGTGCACTGCCACAATTCGCCCTAATCGTGCAGCAACTCGCATCCCCTCATATAATGTCAAATCATCGGCTGGCTGGAAGTCCTCTGTGCCAGTAGTTGACATAAATGCCTTGAAACCCGCAACGCCACGAGCTGCAAGTTCTTCAAGTTGATCGCGATTACCTGGTACAAGGCCACCCCATAACGCAAAATCGATTCGCGCCTGGCCCTGTGCAGCTGCCAATTTCGCATCGAAGCTTTGTGCATCACAGGTTGGTGGATGTGCATTGAGGGGCATGTCAACCATACAGGTTATGCCACCTGCCGCAAGTGCTGTGGTAGCAGTAGCGAACCCTTCCCATTCGGTGCGGCCTGGCTCATTACAGTGCACATGTGGATCAATCCCACCTGGGAAGAGATGCAACCCGCTGGCATCGATTTCGCTACGTGCGGAGCCAACTAAGGCTGGCGCAACCGCAACAATATACCCATCATCGATAGCTAGATCTGCACTCTGTTCGCCCTGTTCTCCAATGACAATACCGTTGCGAATAATCAAATCGTAGCTAGGCATGGAATATCCCCTTAATTAGCAGAACCGCAGAACCGCAGAACTGCAGAACAGAGAACAAGAACCAAAAACCATCGTACGAGCGAACCTTGTATTCGGCCCGCTAAGAACAAAGAACAATCAAGCCCTTTGCGTC
>JANLSE010000595.1:0-2874 GCA_031362265.1 Roseiflexaceae bacterium | reverse complement strand
CAAGGGCTTTGCGTCGATCGGTGGTTGCCTCAATCGTAGGTTTTGCGCCAAGCGTTGCCGAAACTTTGCGTGCAACAATTTCGGATGTTTTGAGGCGTTCGTTATCAATATCAAAGAGTGTAATCGTAGCGTCGGCCAGTTCGGGGAAGCTGAGAATATCACCCATCAGGTTCTTCGCAAAGACGGTGCTCCCAGCGCCGATAAAGGTAACTTTGGGCATGGTACATGTCCTTTGCATGGCGAATCGAATACTGCCCTACGATTATACGCCAGATTTTGAATTAAGGGTTAGCACCAGAGCGCAAGGAAGGAGAGACGATAAACGCAAAGACGCAAAGGCGCAAAGGCGCAAAGATGCAGAATAATAGCTTCCTTTGCGTCTTTGCGCCTTTGCGTTAAAGGGTATCTTGTCCTTGACCCCTAACCTTCAGCTTCATCATTGCCGCATTAGCCGCTGGCAGAAGCAGGATTGTCTCACCGGCATTCCACCAGAAGTGGACATCCAGGCGTTGGGCGGTAGCAAGGCCTGGCAGGCGGCAGAGGAAGGTATTCTGCGTAATATCGGCAGTTGCCAGCCAACCATCGCGGCCAAGAAACCCAGGGAGACCCTGAGCAGCAACATTGCTCACACCCAATGCACGCAGGTCGCTAAGCGCCTGTAGGTAGCGCAGCATCATATAGCTATGCTCGGCCGTATGTGCGCCAGCCCACGCGAGCAAGAGCCACATCCAGGTATTACGCACGCCACTGCGGAGGAGATAGATCACGACTAACAGTACAGCCCAATTCCATACAAAGTGAACCCACTCGGCGTTCGCTGGCGAAAGTAAGCCACTCGCTAGGAAGAACGGCCAGCGTAAGATATGAAATTGAATCCATTGGGCAATATGTTCAAACCAATGAAACCCTTGCGCCATCACCAAAATACTAAGCACCATCGCCTCAGTACCAAACAGACGCTGATCTTCACGCCATTTCGGGATGGATGGCAATAATAGCGCTAAGAGAACACCCGCTGTCGCACCCCACAATGGCACTGCACCAACACGTACCGCAAGTGCACCAATCAGCAGCGCAGTTACAAATGTTGCAATATACAATGTTGTATAGCCGCGCGCATTCAGTAAATCGAGCAGTGGTAGCCGGCGCTGGATATATTTTGAAGGCGAAAGGGCGAAGGCCATAGAACATTCCTTTTAGAGCATCGAAACATTGGAGCGGGGTGCCCTCTGGGCCAAGCATTGGAGCATCGAAGCATTGGAGCAGGAACACACGTGTTATTCTAAAGTAGGTGCATCATCGCTTGGCCGGGGTACCCTTTGGGTCTGGCACCCCGCTTCATTGCTTCATTGCTTGGCCGGGGTACCCTTTGGGTCTGGCACCCCGCTTCATTGCTTCATTGTTTCATTGCTTCAGCGTGTCACCATTAACTCTTGCTGGGCTGCAACGCCATGGATTACCGAAATATTCCCATCGGGCCAACGCACCGTGAGCGTACCAATTGTAGCACCTCGCGGGATGCCAAAGTGGGCTTGAGCTGCATCACCAGAAAGATAGCCACTTAATGCTTTGACCTCACGGGTCATGGTGCCAACACTGGTTTCTAATGTCAGTTGCGAGCCGATCGCAAAAAGATTCTGGGTGCCTGTCCAGCGCAAATCAACCAGAAGATTCTGGCCGCCGCACAGTTGATTTTCCATCACAACCGCTGGTGCATTAACATTATTGACCACAATATCCAGGTCGCCATCACCATCAAGATCGGCCATACTCATACTGCGGCCACTGGCATCTTGGGCCAGGCCCCATTCGGGCGTTGGATGAAATATCCCATGCTGATCGTTGCGAAACGCCATATTCTGTTCAACCAACTCCTGATTGGGCAGTTGATCGAATAATCCACGCGCGATCATGCCGTTCACAACATACACATCCAGAAATCCATCACTATCCAGATCGCCAAATTTCCCCGACCAACTCCAGCCGCTCGAATCGATCATGCGGTCGTAGCCAATATTATACCAGGTACCATCGGCACTCTGGGTTTGGAGCGTATTCTCAGCATACTGTGGATCATCGGCAGTCAGCGGCTTGGTGAGGCGCTTCATCATCGGCAGCCACTCGGCCATCGTCGCCGTATCCTTATGATACGGTTTCATGTCGGTTGCGAAAATCTCGGCACTCCCATTATTCTCAACATCGCCAACATCCATACTCATGGTATTTTCGGTGGTGCGTGCAAATAGATCTGCAGCCATCCAACTGCTATCGGGTTGTTGAAGGAAGGCCATATCAGGCCGATTAAAATCGTTACCAACCAGCACATCACGGCGGCCATCATTATTCAAATCGAGCAGCGCTATAGCAAGAGCATCGGCTTTATCTGCAAGGCGCTGCGCTGTATAGCTTGTGCCATCGCGGGTATAGACAAATACTCCAACACCATCACCCTGTTGTGTAAAGATCATGCCGCGCTGCTTAAGCAGTTCGGTGTCGTACGAACCTGCCACTAATGCAAGGGTTCCATTGCCACGCAAATCGCTCCAATTGAGCGAATAGGCCTCATTATTCACGCCCGGCAGGGTTGTTTCAACAAAGCGCTGTTGTCGATCGGCCGCACCAGTATTGTGCCAGAGCAATGGTTTTGCGTAGCGCTGCGCACCAACAATATCAAGCCGCCCATCACCATCCACATCCACAATTGTGATTGCCCGTAACTGGCCTTCACCAAAATCCTGGCGTTCAAAATGCAGATCGCCACTATTCCAAAAGATAGCGTTTGACCCATTCAGGTTCCCAAAAACAATATCAATCAGACCATCGCCATTCAGATCGCCAAGTGCCAAACCAGAACCATTCCCATCGAGGATATCA
>JANLSE010000583.1:0-11080 GCA_031362265.1 Roseiflexaceae bacterium | reverse complement strand
TGATACAGCTGCTTCGCCAGCAACAGCGGTTACACAACCGATTGCAGCAGTGCCATCTGATCTACCTGCACCACCAGTTACGCCTGTTGGATCTCTTGCAGAGCCAGATGATTTACCGGCCTTCTCGTTTGATGCCTATGATGACCTTAGTCTGCCAGACACAACGGCGGCTACTCCTTCACAATCATCACCAACAGAGAACATGCTTGACCAGATATCTGCTTTTTCATTTGGTTCGCTTGATGATCTGCCAGATGCGGTAATACCTGGGACTTCACCATCTGCTGAAGCGCAACCTATTGCTGATCCTGAGCTAGATGATCTGGCTGCCTTCTCATTTGAGCCATTCAATGAATCACCTAAGCCCGAAGTAAAGCCGCCAGTAGAACCTGCAGGCCGCCCTCGTTCACCCGTGCTGCCAGTAGAACCTGCAGGCCGTCCTCGCCCACCAGCGCCACCTGTATCAACACCAGCGCCAGATGACGACCTCGGGCTTGCCGATATGCAGCCATTTTCACTCTCGGATCTTGGGCTAAATGAGGATGAAATCGCTGGCCTCGATAGTATCGAGAGTACCCCAACAAATCGCCCAACTACGCCACCGCCAGCAACTAGTCCGCGCCCAGTGGATGATTTGCCCACTGATTTGCAGCCATTTTCTATGGATGCGCTTGATCAGGCGAATCCTAGTTTAGATGATAATCTGCCTTCTGCACTTCAGCCATTCTCAATGGATGATGCTCCGGCTGCATCTGGCCGACGTGTTTCGGGCCTACAGCCAGATCTTGGTGCTGAGGTTGGTGACGATGACGAAGAACATGGACAGACACAGGCTGGTTTCAGTTGGCAGCAGCCAAGCCAGCGCAGTGAGCCTGAATTTGTTGGTTCCATGCGTCCACCTGCACCCAGCCAAGAGAGCTCGCTATTCGATAAGTTGAAGCAGAAGCGTGATAGCACTCCGCTTGCGCCACTCGCTGAGCCACCGGATGTCTCGCTCTCCGAGGGTGAGCATCTGGGTTTGTTCTCTGTCGATGATGTGCCATTACGTGACGATGCACAACCTTCGAGTACACCTCCCATCCCACAAATTGCAGGTATTGCCCGCCGTGAAGGGACTGCGCTCTTTTCGTCGCCGCCACCATCGCAAGAACCACCAACGCCCCCAGCGGCACCCGTTGCGCCAGTTGTGCCAACAGGTGAAGATTTGCAAGAATTCATTGATAGTGGGTCAATCAAACCATTCTCATTCGCAGATCTTGGCCTTTCGGAAGAAGAAGTAGCTGAGCTTGGGATTGCTGAACCAACGCCCACGCCAACAGTAGGACAGCCTGCCGAAGTGCCTGATACTGCGATGACGATTGATCCTGGCGATTTGCAGCCATTCTCCTTAAGCGATTTAGGGCTTTCGGCAGAAGAAATTGCTGCTCTTGGCTTAGGTGAAGCTCCGCCCAAACCAGTAACTACAACTACACCTGTTCCCCCGCCAGAACCTGAACCGGTCACTCCGGTTCCTGAAGCGACGAGACCTTCTGAACCAGAGATTCCTGTCGCTAGTACGCCACACGAACATATTGAGATCGACACCGATCTTGATCTACAGAGTGCATTAGCCGCTGGTGAAGTAAAGCCGTTTTCGTTTGCGGATTTGGGCCTCTCCGATGAGGAGATAGCCGCGCTTGGTCTTGGTGAGGCAGCGCCCGTTGAGTCGGTTGCAGAACCAGCCATTACGCAGCCCATCGCAGAGATTGTTCTACCCGATTTGCCAGAGGTAAATGGGGCAGCTACTCCAAGCACACCACACGAACATATTGAGATCGACACCGATCTTGATCTACAGAGTGCATTAGCTGCTGGTGAAGTAAAGCCGTTTTCGTTTGCGGATTTGGGCCTCTCCGATGAGGAAATTGCTGCATTGGGTCTAGGCGAGGCAACTCCCACAGATGCCGCTGCTTCCGCGCGTGAAACTCCCATTGCGCCTCAGGATACCACTGATGACCTGCCCGATTTTGGGCTGGCGTTCGATTTCGCTGAAGAACCCGCTGCTCGCGCAGCGAACACCGCTGCTCGCGCAGCGAACACCGCTGCCAACACTTCAGCTGACCCACTTGATCTGGGGTTGAATCTCGATTTGGAGGCTCCAGAGCCAGCAACACAACAGGCTTCAGCCAACCCACCGAGCGCACCAACCAGCATGGAGGATGATCTTCAGCCATTCTCACTAACTGATTTTGGGTTCCTGGGCGATGAGGATAGTGCTGATGATGTGGGGCTCCCCAACAATTTGGCTGGCAACGATAATCGGCTTGGCTTAACTGTCGAGGAGCTTGCGGATCTCGATGTTGGTGGCGATGTCGATCTGCAGGCCTTTGGTTCTCCTACGCCATCTTCGCTCGATCTTACAGGTATCAATACCGGCGACCCAGCCGCAGATCGGCTGATTGCCTTGGGCCGTAAGCAAGGATTTGTAGATATTTCCGATATTATTGCGGCTGTTGATAACCCCGAGGCTGAGTCGGATCGAATTGAGGCGATCGGGCAGCTGTTGCATACACATACGATCGAAATTCGCGATGGCGATGAAGTGATCGACATGGATGCAGAATATGCTGAGGATGAATACGACGAGCCAGAGTTTGGTAGCACAACATTAGAAGCATCCCAGGATGTTGCGGCCAGTGCAGAGCTGCCAGACATGACACCATTTTCGCTCAGTGAGTTGGGCTTATCGGATGATGAGATTGCACTTCTTGGCGGTTCGGATGAGGAAGCAGCCCCAGCTACACAGCCTGCTGCACGCTCCGAGGCACCCGATCTCATGCCGTTGTCACTTGATGATCTAGATAGCTTGCTTGAACCAGCAGACACGCCGTCAGCAGTGGTGCGCTCAACACCTGAAGAGCCAGATATGACACCATTCTCGCTGAGCGACCTTGGTCTTTCCGATGATGAAATCTCCACGATTGAGACAGGTGGTGCCGAACCCACACGCCCGGCTGCAGAACCAGAGCCTGTGATCGCACAGCCAACCACACCTCCGCAGCCTGTGGTGCCATCGCCAGTCAGTACAACTGCACAAGCAGGCGGTAGCGGTACAGGGAATGCATTATTGGATGACTATCTGCAGCGTGTTGAACGTGAGCCAGACAATCATTCATTACGCTTATCTGTTGCCCGTGCTAGTGCGCGACTTGATCATATTGATTTGGCACTTCGTCAGTATAAAACACTCGCTCGGCGCAGTGATCTTATTGAAGATGTCGTCGAGGATCTTATTGATCTGATAGAAGATCAGGAAGATCCAAATATCCTACGGCAGTTGCATCGCGCACTTGGTGATGCGTTCTCAAAACAGGGCTTGATGGATCGGGCAATGGCCGTATATGCATGGACACCCGGCCTTCCAAAGGCCACACACTAGTTACATCAGTTACCGTTATTGGTGAGGAAAGGCTGAAATAATGCGCCGGATCGTCGAAGACTTGATCCGTGTCGATGGGGTTATCGGTAGCCTGCTCGTCGGCAAGGATGGCCTAGTGGTAGCGAGTACACTCATGGATGACGAAGATGCCGAAGTCCTTGGTGCTATGTCGGCTGCGGTATTCGGAGAGATCGATAAAGCAACTCGCCGAATTGGGGTTGGTGTATTGCTCGATAGTATTATTGACGCTGAACAGGGATCAATTCTTATGCTTGAGTCACGCGACCTGATTATGGTCGTTATTACTCAACGCATGGTCAATCTTGGCTTGGTAAAAATGGAAATGCGGCGCGCGGCCAAACGAATTGGTGAGGCAATTCCAATCTAGGTTAATAAGCTAGGGAATCAAAAACGCCAGGGGTTAGGAACGAAAGTCCTGACCCCTGGCGTTTTTGTGCTACGCGCCATTCGGTATCGCGACAACGGTTGTACTCGTTGGGATGTCGGTTGGCACATCAGTTGGTACTGCTATATCAGTCGGTGTAGCCGTCGGTACTTGGGTATCGGTTGGCGTAGCCGTTGGAACCGGCACATCGGTTGGTGTTGGTGTATCGGTCGGTATATTGGTTTCCGTTGGCGTCGCCGTCGCTATTGGTGTGTTGGTTTCCGTTGGCGTGTTGGTTTCTGTTGGCGTACTAGTTGGCGTATTCGTTATTGTTGGCGTTGCAGTAGGCCGCGGTGGTCGCTGCGTTGGGAACGGTGTTGGAGGTAGCGGCTCACTCGGTTGTTCAGTAACCCGGATTGGTGTTGCAGTAGGCGGCGGTGTTGCGGTACGTGTTGGCGTAGCAGTTGGTAACCTTGTGTCCGTCGGTGATTGCCTGATTGGTGTTGCTGTGGCAGCACCAGGCAATGGCGAGAACACGGATGTTGGCGTTGGCGTCGCGATTGGTGTCGCTACAAAGGTCGTCGCGGTAGCCGTGGCATTCGGCTGGCGATCCTGGGAACGCGTTGCCGTTGGTAGAAGCTCTTGGCCACCTAATATTGTGTTTGTTGGTGTTGAAAGCGGATTTTCAGATGTCGGTGTACTTGTTGATGTTGCAGTAGGTGATGGCACAGGGCTACCCGTGGCATTTGGTTGAGCCACATGGGTAAGAGTTACGATCGAGACCGATGTAGGTGGGTTCGTCGCAAGATTGCCAACGACGGTGCGAGCATTTTCCAACTCCGTACCAAGTTGTGGGTTGAGCAATACAGCCTGATTAAGCCGTTTTGTTGCCTCACCAAGCTCGTTACTTACACTGGATGTGAGTCCTGTATCCGAAGCGCGGCTTGCCTCATCGGTTGCCAAGCGCGCATGGGCAAGCAGGTTAGCGACTGTCTGGTCGATCAGGATCTGCTTACTCTCGGGGTTGTTAGCTGCCAGACGTTCAATTTCATCCAGGCGTCGGTGAATATACTCAATATGCAGCTGTGAACGCTGCTCGGGGCTGCTAGCCAGGCTAATCGATAATTCTTCGCGTGTTTGTTTCCACGAATAGAGTGGCTCGCCAGGCAAACTCTGGGCTGAGACGCCATCTACCGTGCTGAAAACAAGCGCGCCTGCAAGCAACCCTGCTGCCATGCGGGGTAAACTAAAGAAGCGACGAAACATCCCAGCAGCGTTTGTCATGCGGCGCATTTCACGCGCGACGACGGTAGCAAACGCTCGCCGCCCACGTGGCAACCATGTCTCAACGCTCCGTGGTACTGGTTGATCCACGGCCTGCTGTAGGCTCCCAACTGTCTCGAGAAGTGGGCGTAGCTGCTCTGCATAATCTGGCTGGTCAGCAAGGATCGTAGCAACTGGTACACCAGAACGCATACGGGTAATGGCATTATCTAGGATGGTATCGAAGCTTAGTATAGGTTGCTGTAATTCATGCGCAACCGCAGCAGCGAACATGCTTCGGCCGACTGCAACCCAGCTCTCAAATGCTTCAGGCAGGGGCTGATGTATCGTCTCAAACAAACGCGCAGTGATTGTAAGTTGTGAAGCAAGCGCCGCAGCATGTGTGGGATAGCTCGCTAGAACAACCTCAAGTGACTCGCCTGCCTGAAGGCGGGTGAAGGCCTCATCAAACAAGTCAATCATGAATTCATCTACAGATTGTTCTTCGCGTTGTGTCATTGCCGAATATATCTTCCTGAATTGGGTATGTTACGCATTTGCTGTACGTTGTGCATCGCCGTGTGTTGTTGGCTCTTGCTCGATAATCTGTTGTAGTGAGAGAATTGCACGGTGCTGAAGTGCTTTTACTGCTCCCTCGGTTCGCCCAATAACTGTTGCAATCTCCTGATTAGTAAGATCCCCAAAAAACTTCAGGGTGAGAACCTGTTGCTGATCGTCGGTGAGTTGGCTCATTGCGTTCAGCAAATAGATCCGTTCAATCGTACTTGCAAATGATTCCTGCCCACGTGGATCAACAACCTCTAAGTTTTGATCCAACGGCGTTTGAATTCCATGTTTGCGGCGTACATGCCCAATCAGAACATTCCCAGCTATCGTATACAACCATCCTAAGAACGACTTCTCTCCACGATACTCGAACTTCTTAATATTCTTTAGCACGCGGATAAACACTTCTTGTGTTAGATCCTGTGCACTCTCGGCCTCGCGTGTTCGTAAGTAGAGATAGCGCAATATTCCCTGCGCATACCGCTCGTACAAATCATCGAAGGCAACCGGATCACCTCGCTGCGCCTTGCTAATCAGACGTACGAGATCGCTCTCTGGTTCACTAGTTATCGTATTCGCGATGAGCATCGATATCCATGTCGGTGCCCAAGCTTGGTGTGAGAGCGTTCTCACAATATACCAACGCTTGAGGAACCACAAAAGTTACGAGACCGTAAATATGATTATAGCCGAAGCTATCGTCGCTGGTAAGGGAAAAGTTCGTTAAAATTGACGTGGTTGCTGAGGATCTATCCGTGTATTATACTAACTGCTTGTGATGAACGAAAACCCTCCTGGAGTATTTGCATGAAAATGGCGATTATTGGCTTAGGTAATAGTGGTAAGACCACTGTATTCAATGCGCTGACACGTGGAACTATAGAGACGACCGCCTACAGTTCGGGCCAACTGGAGCCAAATCTCGCTACCGTCAAGGTGCCTGATCAACGCCTTACTGTGCTCGCGGAAATGTTCAATCCACGTAAAACGACGCCTGCGGATGTACAGTATGTTGATATTGGTGGCATGAGCAGTGGAGCGAGTGAAGGTGGTGGCCTCCCGCCAGCCTTACTTAATTATATTGGTGGTGCCGACGCCCTCCTGCATGTTGTGCGCGCATTTAAAGATGAGGCGGTACCGCATCCAGATGGTACTGTCGATCCGAAGCGTGATATTGAGTCGGTCGATCTGGAGCTGACATTCTCCGATCTCGGGATTATCGAGCGCCGTTTGCAGCGCCTCACTGCCGAAATCACCAAGATGTCGAGCAAAGATCGTGAGCTACGGATGGCCGAGCGCGATGCACTTGTGCGATTACAATCCGCTTTAGAGGCGGGTACAGCAATTCGTGATGTGGAATTGAGCGACGAAGAGGATAAACTTCTACGCGGCTACCAATTCCTCACTGCGAAACCACTCCTGCTTGTGATCAACGTAGGCGAAACAGATATTCGCACATCACCGAACATATATACTGATCGCCATACGGAAGTTGTGGTTCTTGCTGGTAAGATCGAGGCTGAGCTGGCACAACTGGATGATGAGGATAGCCAGGTATTTATGGAAGATCTGGGGATTGTCGCGCCAGCTCGTGATCGGGTGATTGCATCTTCATATCGATTGCTGGGCCTGATGAGTTTCCTTACAACAGGCCCTGATGAAGTGCGTGCTTGGACAATTCGGCAGAATACGATCGCCGTGGAAGCAGCTGGAGCTATTCATACTGATATTCAGCGTGGCTTTATTCGTGCCGAGATTGTTGCCTTTGATGATTTGATCCGTGCTGGGAGCATGGCAGATGCTAAGAAACAAGGCACGGTACGAATGGAAGGCAAAACATATATTGTGAAGGATGGCGATATCTGTCATTTTCTGTTTAATGTGTAGCCCTGAAGCATAAACTCTATGTTTAAACGGCCCTGGACATTGCGTGGTGGTGAACTGCAACTGCTGGTGACAGCGTTGTTGTTCTTTGCGCTGGGCTACTTACTGGTTGTTATTAGTAGTGGTGGTCAAGAATTTCATCCGACTATTCGCAGTGTGGCCGATATTCTATGGCCTTCTGTATTGCCATTCATCCTGTTTTTGGGGCTTTCGCTGGCAATGGGCTGGCTGGCAGCCGATGCTGATCAGCTAATGTTGCCGCTTGTTGCACTGCTTGCTGGCTTGGGTTTGCTTATGACAACCAGGCTTGAGCCAGATTTAAGTGTAGATCAGATCGGAATTGATGCACGCCAATCATTATGGGTCACGCTTGGGATTATTGCGCTCGCACTGATTTTGTTTGTACCCTGGGATCGAATCATGCGGCGCTATTTTCGCACCTCATTTTTCGACTGGCTTGATCATAACCGCTATGTTTGGCTCACAATTGGTGTTTTGCTGATTGTGGCAACATTTGTCTTTGGTAGTGACCCAAATGGAAGCGGGGTGCGGGCTTGGTTCAACTTTGGGTTCTTCTCCTTTCAGCCTTCGGAGCTCCTCAAGATTATTCTTGTCCTGTTCTTGGCATCGTATTTGAATGAGCATCGTGAGTTGGTGTCGCGTGGTTATCAGCTTGGCCCATTAACATTGCCGCCGCTACCATATCTCTTACCACTTGGCGCAATGTGGGGCATGGCCATGGGTTTGATCATCTTCCAGCGCGATCTAGGGGCTGCATTACTGTTGTTTGGCGTCTTTCTCACAATGCTCTATACCGCAACCAATAATGGCTGGTATGTGGTTTCGGGGTTGGGCGCATTCGCAGGCGGCTCGTATCTGTTGTATACCGTGGTTGCAGTGGTACAGACGCGTGTTGCGATTTGGTTAGATCCATGGGCAGCGGCGCAGGGTTCGGGCTACCAAATTGTCCAATCGATCTTTTCCCTAGCTGCGGGTGGCGTGCTTGGATCAGGAATTGGGCGTGGCTACCCATATATTGTTCCAGCAGCGCATACCGATTTTATCTTCACCGCCATTGGTGAGGAATTAGGCCTGTTTGGGACGGTTGCGATTTTGTTGGCGTACCTACTATTGATTTTCCGTGGGTATGTGATTGCACTCCGTATTCCTGGGCGTTTCCGCGGATTCGAGCAACTGATTGCGATTGGGCTGACAACTATTTTCGCACTCCAGGCATTCATTATTATTGGTGGCAACCTGCGACTCATTCCACTCACTGGCATTACACTGCCCTTCATTTCGTATGGAGGCTCTTCGGTGCTGATGAATTTCGTTATGATTGGCCTTTTGTTGCGTATATCGGCTGGTGAGACCCGATGAGAGGGCACAGAACCACAGAACTGCAGAACCGCAGAACCGCAGAACCGCAGAACCGCAGAACCGCAGAACAAACAAGTCCTTTGCGTTTTAGCGTCTTTGCGTTTTAGCGTTCTTGTTTTGCGAAATAGACTTCGCTGAAATGTATTGTTCTAGCTCTAGATGAAGCTTGATAATGACCGATTTTATTCCAGCCGAGCAGGCGCGTGCCGAGATTCGAGCGAGTAATTCACGTTTTATTGCAAGCGTGGCACCAACTGCGAGTGTGGCTGCGGCGCGTGCATTCATTGCAGAGATACGCGCGGAGATGCCCGATGCTAGCCATCATGTGTATGCTTATATCATTGGCCATGGCGCAACCACAACTCTTGGAATGAGCGATGATGGTGAACCATCGGGTACGGCTGGACGCCCAGTATTGGCGATCGTGCGCGGGAGTGGCTTGGGGGATGTGGTATTAGTTGTCACGCGCTATTTTGGTGGAACCTTGCTTGGAACGGGTGGACTGGTACATGCGTATGGTGATGCTGCGCGTGCGGTATTGGCCGCGCTCCCACGGATTGAGAAAATCGATCGTTGCACTGTGTGTGTTACGGTTCCCTATGCGGCCTATGAACGCACCCAACGGCTTGTAGTGGCCTATAGTGCCTATATTGATACTGAGGAGTTCGGCGCTCACGTGACGCTTCAGGTGACATTACCTGCCGCAGGGCGAGTCGCGTTCATTGCGGCACTGAATGAGGCGACCGCAGGGGCGGCACGGGTGGAGTAGATACTGTTTCTTGCTGTAGGTATTAGAGTGGATGTCAAGATGCTGAGTTCTTTGCGACGCTTATTTAGCTTCAATTCGTCGCGTTACCGATTATTGCAGGAAAACGAGGCCTTTGCGGCACTGGTTCCTGAAGGATCCTTAGTACTTGATGCTGGGGCTGGTGATGCGCCATACAGGCATCTTTTCCAGCATGCTCGATATGAATCAGCGGATTTTGAAAAGGTCGATAAGCCATATGCGCCATCGACATATGTGTGCGATCTCAAGAGTATTCCAGTTGAAGACTGCCGATTCGATTTTATCTTATTCAATCAGGTGCTAGAGCATGTACCCGAGCCAGCCCTAGTGCTAAGTGAGTTGAATCGTGTTTTGAACGTAGGCGGGAAGCTGCTCTATACAGGGCCATTATTCTATGAGGAGCATGAGCAACCCTACGATTTTTATCGCTATACGCAATACGGGTTGCGCCATTTATTTGGCACAACCGGTTTTGTGATTGATCGCTTGAGTTGGCTAGAGGGGTATTTTGGAACGGTGGGGTATCAGCTCCATAGCATGGCTCAGTACATTCCATGGAGCCCGCGCCATCTGCGGAATGGGCTCGCTGGGTATGGGCTCATGCCAATCATGATTCTTTTGAAGCTGGGATTCGCTGCTGCTTCGATACTCTTTCATCAGCTAGAAATCCGCGTTAAGTATGAGGCGCGCGGATACCCAAAAAACTATGTGGTATTAGCCAGTAAAGTAGCGCCTCCCACTGTTTAGCATTCCTGATTGTTGGGTGGATTACGGATACTTTACACGAACCTCACCGACATTGAGGACTTTGCCACTTTCAAGCTTCCAGATTTTGGCGGTGTCTGGCTTGTCGGTGACCACCGCATGGTCGCCCATATCACTACTGACGATCATAACGTATTCTTGTGGATCCACATTTGCGATCACCACATCGCCATTGGCATCGGTGCGTGCGCCGGGACTGGTGCTTTCGTTTAGCAGGAAGATTGGTTGGTTATCGACCAGGTTACGATTGATTGGGGCAAGCCGAATCGCTGTATCTACGATTGGCTTGTTGGTCACAGTTGAAATGATTCGTGCGGTAAGCGTTGCTTTGCCAGCCGCTGGTTGTGGTGCCTGGATCGTCGGGCCACCTGCAATGCCACTACAGGCGGTTAACAGGAGGGCTAGTAGCCCAATAAAAATATTCATGTGTCGTCGCATTACAAGTTCCCTTTCCGATTACAAGCCGCTATGATATTGCAATGAACCGTATTGATTAAGAGTAGCAAACATTGACTAATCCTGTCAATACTCCTTTTTGATTGTCTAGGATTAGTCAAAATAACCCATAAGGATTATAGACGAAGGCGCGTATATTCGCTAGGATGGCAATGTGATGAAGGACGAATATTCG
>JANLSE010000526.1:0-2141 GCA_031362265.1 Roseiflexaceae bacterium | reverse complement strand
CAGCAGAGCATCGATCGTCTGTTTGCCTCAATCGATACACAATCGCACGCAATGCGCTTAATGGCAGATCTTGGGATCTATGAAGATTACCCGCACTTCCGGCCAGGTGGAAGCTCTGGAAGTAGTATGCCTGATCGCATGCTGGTACACCTCACAGCATTTGGCGGGAATGAGCCTTCACGCCAGTCACCTTGGTTTCGACATCGGGTTTGGCTGAACACAGCGAATCGTCTGGTTGAGCAGCAAATCCAACACGAAGGAATTCGTACACGCCCCGGGCAACGGGATACCTGGAGGATTGAATATACCTATACGGAACTTGAGCAAACTGCGCGAATCGCCGAGGAGATTGCTGAGGCGGCGGGCGGGATTGATGTAGTTCGTTCGGCCGCGCTTACAACGAGCGCTAAATTCGCATTGCAGCCAGCTGCGCATCTGCGACCTTCGATGATCGTTCCCGTCTGGTCAGATGGCCAAATCATTGATGCGGAAATCCTTGCGGTAGAAACACAACCCTTTGATGGGCTTGTGTATGATCTTGATGTTGCAAATGTACATAACTTTGTCGCCGATGGAATGGTCGTCCATAACTCAATCTATGCCTTCCGTGGCGCAGATATTCGCAATATTCGGATGTTTGAAGACGATTACCCGGATGCGCGGGTGGTTGTGCTCAACCAGAACTACCGCAGCACGCAATCGATCCTAGATGTTGCGCAGGCCGTGATCAATCGCTCAACGCAGCGCCGCCACCCCAAGCAGCTTGAAACGGTGCAGGGCAAGGGCATGCAGGTACAGCTCCTCGAAGCCTGGGATCACGATGAGGAGGGCCAACTGATCGCCGGGGAAATCGCACGACTGGTAGCTTCCAACGATTATAGCTATGGCGATATTGCGGTTATGTACCGCACCAACGCTCAATCACGCGCGATTGAGGATGCGCTGCTAAGCCGTAATCAGCGCTACCAGATTGTGGGCGGTACGCGTTTCTATGATCGTAAAGAGGTCAAAGATGCGATGGCCTATCTGCGGCTTGCACATAACCCATTTGATGCGGTGTGTTTTGGGCGGGTGCTGAATTGGCCTGGCCGTGGGATCGGCGATAAAACCCAGGATGAATTGGAGCGCTGGGCTAGTGATCTGGGTATTCCAAGCTATGCTGCGCTTCAGCTGATTGAGGCAGGCACGCTTGATGCGGCGATGCCAGCCTTCTCGGCACGTGCGCGTGGTGCACTACTTGGATTTCTTGCGTTGATCGATGAATTTATCGCCGCACGTGAAACCCATGATCTTGGCGATCTGATTGAGCTTGTGTTGAATCGTGTCGGTTTCCAGGAGGCATTGGCTCGCGAGTATAGTGAAGAAGAAAGCGCCGATCGCTGGAATAACGTCAGCGAGTTGCGTAACGTTGCACTCAACTACGCAAATTTGCCACGCGAAAACCAGCTGCCAACGTTTTTAGAAGAAGCGGCATTGAACGCCGATCTCGACCAACTAAAAGACGATCAGGATGCTGTCACCTGTATTACCCTGCATCAAGCTAAAGGCCTCGAATATCCGGTGGTCTTCTTGGTTGGGCTGGAAGAAGGCCTGTTGCCACACTCGCGCTCTGCCGATGATCGGGATGCCTTGGATGAGGAGCGGCGGCTATTCTATGTTGGGGCGACGCGTGCCAAACAGCGGCTGTACCTTCTTTATGCAATGCGGCGTGCCATGTATGGCCGAACCCAACCATCGGTGAAATCACGCTTCCTTGGTGAGATTCCCAGCGAATTGATCAAGCCAGCTGCCAAACGTGGTACAACAACAGCGACCCAACAGACGAGTATGTTTACGCAACGGAGCACTTTTGCGCCGATCAATCGTGCTGCGCCTTCACGCCCGAACGATCAATCACGTGGCTTTTCTTCCTCGCGCGGTGCGGATAGTGGTCGTACTACTGAACCACCGCGCAGCTCAGGTTCGCGCGCAGTTGCGTTTTTTGCTGGTCAGCGGGTTCGCCATGCGCTGTTTGGTGAGGGTGTTGTTGTCAGTTCGAAACTGAGCGATGATGATGAGGAAGTAACGGTAGCGTTTCCAGGTAAGGGCGTGAAGCGGCTGCTGGCCAGCTTTGCCAAATTGGAACGGGCGGAGTAGAGAGA
>JANLSE010000497.1:0-5901 GCA_031362265.1 Roseiflexaceae bacterium | reverse complement strand
CGCGCACGTGCCTAGCCTGTTGTTCGCCACTTCAACTGGTAAGTAAAACAGAACGAGGATGCGTCTTTTGATCACGCATCCTCGTTCTGTTTTACTTACCAGTTGAAGTGGCGAACAACAGGCTAGGCACGTGCGCGTGCTAGCGCCTCGCTCAGTGCTCGTTTGGTGTATACCTTAACCATGGCCTTGCGATATTCTGCTGAAGCATGGATATCGCCCAGGTATTCCATTCCCTCACCAGATTTTTCGGCAGCTGCCGCAATTGCCGCATCGCTGCCATCGCTACCTATGAGTGCAGCCTCAGCGTCGCTTTGGCGGGTGGCCATTGGCCCTGCGCCAGTAACTGCGATACGTGCGGAGGAAACCTTGCCGCCACTAATGGTTACATAGGCAGCAACGCCAACAATGGCATAACGTGATGCTGGGTGGCGTAGCTTGGCGTAGGCAGCACCTGAGCCTTTGCCCACAACTGGGACTGTAACCTTGGTGATGATCTCGTTGGGCTCTAATGCAGTCGTGAAAATCGAGACAAACAAATCGTCTGCGTTGATATCGCGGTTACCGCCTGCGCCCTGTGCAGTGACAGTCCCACCCAAGGCGAGAATCACTGCGGTCAGATCGGCTGCCGGATCATTATGGGCTAATGCACCACCAATCGTTCCGCGATTGCGCACCTGAATATCACCAACCTGGCCTGCGCATTCAGCAACAACCTTGCAGTTGCTCTGCACGGCAGCTGAGTTGGCAATTGCATGGTACGAGGTTCCTGCGCCAATCACGACGCTACTCCCGACCGAAATCCCCTGTAGTTCGGCAATCTTGCTAATATCGATCAGGGTGGTTGGCTGGGCAAGGCGCAGTTTCATGGCAGGGAGCAGTGAATGCCCACCCGCCAGAATCTTTGCGTCTTCGCCATGTTTCTGCAGTAGGCCGATTGCTTCGGCAACTGATGCCGGTGCAGCATATTCGAATGAGGCTGGGATCATGATATGGCTCCTGTACTATTGACGGATGACCGTTAGCCGAACGTGGTCATTACTTATTATGAATCGCCTTCCAGACACGCTCCGAGGTGGCTGGCATCTGCATATGCTTGACACCAAACGGCGATAATGCATCGATTACTGCGTTCATGACTGCCTGTGCACTACCAATTGTACCAGCCTCGCCAGCGCCTTTTACACCCATTGGGTTGACAGGGCTAGGGGTGACGGTGTGATCCAATTCGTACGTTGGCAACATAGCCGCAGTTGGTACCGCATAATCCATGAGGGTGCCGCTCACCAACTGGCCATTGTCGTCATAAACCGCATGCTCATACAAGGCCTGTGCTACACCCTGAGCAATGCCACCATGTAACTGGCCTTGCACCACCAGCGGGTTGATCTGATTCCCACAATCATCCACCCCAATATAGCGCTTTAATTCGACATTGCCGGTATTGGGGTCAATCTCGACAATCGCGATATGTGTGCCAAATGGGAAGGTGCAGTTAGGGGGATCGTAGTAGGTGGTCTCATCCAGGAATGGCTCCATGCCTTCGGGTAGATTGTAGGCCACCGAAGCCTGCAGCGCGATATCGGCAAATGACTTAGCCTGATCTGGTGAACCCTTCACAAAGGCCTTGCCATCTTCGAAAACGATATCATCAGGATTCGCCTCCAGTAGATGTGCTGCCAGCTTTTTGGCCTTTTCCCTGACCTTGGCGACACTCTTATACAGCGCTGTTCCGCCAACCGCCAGTGAGCGGCTGCCGTAGGTGCCGTAGCCAAATGGCGTCCCAGCCGTGTCAGAGTGCTCGATCACCACGTCATCGTAAGGAATCCCGAGCTCATCAGCCACAATCTGGGCAAAGGTCGTCTCAATACCCTGGCCATGTGGCAGTGATCCAGTTGTCACGACGACTTTGCCAGTCAGGTGGACGCGCACATTGGCACTCTCGAACAAGCCTGCGCCAAAGCCCTCACCAGGGAGTCCGATCCAGGCGCTGGGAGCAACGCCACAGATCTCAACATACGAGCTAAGGCCAATACCAAGATATTTGCCTTGCTTGCGGGCCTCGGCCTGTTGCTTGCGGAAATCGGCATAGCCTGCGTTGGCAAGTGCTTTGTCCAGAGCTGGCTCATAGTTGCCGCTGTCGTAGGGTAGCAGCCCAAGGCCATTATCGTACGGAAAGTCGCTCGGCTGCAGGAAGTTCTTGCGGCGAACCTCAGCAGGATCCATGCCAAGCTCGACGGCAAAGCGATCCACCATACGCTCAATAACATACGAAGCTTCGGGGCGGCCTGCGCCACGGTAGGCATCGACCATTGCGGTGTTGGTATACACGCCACGGACACTGACGTATGCATTCGGGATCTTGTAGACACCAGTCATGATACGACCATAAAGCGTCGTCGGAATACCTGGAGCAATCGTCGAGAGATACCCACCCAAGTTGGCAAAGGTGTCGACACGTAGGCCGGTAATCATACCATCCTTGGTGCCACATAGCTCGGCTTCGGTGATATGGTCGCGACCGTGTGTAGAATACTTATAGTTCTCCGAACGATCCTCAACGAACTTGACCGGGCGGCCTATTTTACGGGCGATCCACATGGTGAAGGCCATGTCGTTATAGCAAAAGATCTTCTGCCCAAAGCCGCCACCCACATTTGGCGCTATCACCCGCAGTTTGGTCTCAGGAATGCCAAAGACGAAGGCTGTGAGCAGCAGGCGCTCCACATGCGGAGCCTGCGTAGTACACCAGAGTGTAAACTCGCCGGTCGATTGCTCATAGCGCGCGATCGAGCCGCGTGTCTCCATCGGGGTTGGCAGCAGGCGCTGGTTAATGATTTCTTCCTTAACGGAGACCTCTGCCGAAGCAAATGCTGCCTCAGCCTTGGCTTTATTGCCACATACCCATTCCATTACGATGTTATTGGGTGCATTCTCGTGCAGCTGTGGTGCACCAGCTTGGGTGGCTTTCTTGGCGTCGACGACAACCGGTAGCGGGACATACTCAACCTCAACCAGATCCGCCGCGTCGCGGGCGATGAAGCGGTCATCCGCAACCACAACTGCGATGGGCTCGCCAACGAAGTGCACCGTGTCGACCGCCAGTGCGCGCGGCGTGTTCACATTATTCGTCACACCACCGGCAGCCCACGCACATGGCAGCGGGTTGATGTCGAGCATATCTTTACCAGTGAAGACAGCTGCTACACCAGGATGGGCAGCTGCTTTGGAGGTGTCGATCGAGACGATTGTCGCGTGGGCATACGGGCTACGTAGCACGACACAGTGCAACATGCCCGTTAGCTTGATGTCGTCTATGAAATTTCCCTGGCCAGTGATCAGGCGTGGGTCTTCGCGCCGCTTGAGCGCCTGGCCAACCATTTTGGTAGCCGTCATTGTGCTAATCCCCTTCTAATCATTGAAGCGGTAGAACGACAAGGCACCGGAAAACATTGGAGCATTGGAGCATTGGAGCATTGAAGCATTGGAGCATTGGAGCATTGAAACAAGAACTCAAGTGCTATTGGTAAGGCAGCTGCTTCATTGCTTCATTGTTTCATTGTTTCACTGCTCATTATGCTTCGCGCATCTTCGCAGCGGCATATTGGACTGCACGAACGATGTTGTGGTAGCCAGTGCAGCGGCAGAGGTTGCCTTCCAACCCATGTCGCACCTCATCATCGGTTGGATTGGGGTTTTGCTGTAACAGGTCGACAGCTGCCATAATCATTCCGGGAGTGCAGTAGCCGCACTGTAGGCCATGGCATTCCCAGAACCCTTCTTGTAGTGGATGGAGCTTGCCATCCTTCGAGAGGCCTTCAATTGTTGTGATATCGGCACCATCACATTGAACTGCCAGAGTCGTGCAGGATTTAACACTCTGACCATTGATCAGGACGACACACGATCCACACTGGCTGGTATCACAGCCGATATGGGTACCTGTCAGGTTGAGTTGCTCACGAAGATAGTGTACCAACAGCGTTCGCGATTCGACCTCGTTTTTGTAGGTTCGGCCATTGACTTTAACTGAGATTGCGGTCACGTTTCACACCTCCACATCGAAGCGAATACATTGCACGCCAGTAGCATACATACTACTGGCCTCGCTTAATTCCCAGAAGCTCTGCCGATCAAAAAACCAATGACTGCAGCAACAATCCACATGATCCATGGTCGCTCACGCATGATATCCATGAACATGCCGCTCACAACTGATTCGGGCTTCAGCTGTTCAGATTCAGGAACAACAACCGATTTACGTACAGTAGCGACAGGTTCGGCTTGGATGGTTGCTGGGACATCGGCGGTTTTCACATCAACACTTGCGATTTCGGGCGTAGGTACGCTTTGTGCAACTGGCTCTGCAATCGGCGCAGGGGGAGCTTCTGCTGCGAGAGTTGGTTGAACAGCACGCCGTTGAACGATTTGGTCAGCTAGTGCCTTCAACGATTGATTGATCAGTTGTCGCGAAGCGCCTTCAATAAGGCGTTGCCCAACACTGGCCAAGACACCACCGATCTGGGCATCGCCACCATAGTTCAATAACGTTTTGCCGTCGGGGAGTACTTCCAAATCTACGGTGCCGCTACCATCAACAACACCACTGGCGCTCTTACCACTGGCGACAAGCTTATAATGGTGTGGTGGCTGAATATCTTCAAGCCGAATACGACCATTATATGCTCCCTTAATTGCCTGAATCCCAATCTTGACAGTACCCTCAAACATATTGTCGCCCACGAGATCAAGCCGCTCACAACCAGGTACAACCCGTGCGAGTACATCAATGTCGTTCAGCGCCGCCCAAACCTCTTCGAGTGAGGCGTCAAGCGTATAGCTGCCCGTGATCTTCAATCGGTAGCTCCTTTCAACTATTCAATACTGAATATCGGCGAACCCGTGTATTGGCTTCCCTGAGGACAGACAAGCTATATCCGAACGCAGTACTGGCGGGGCCAACAGCGCGGAAATCATAATGGCTACTGCTTAGTTAAAGCTTCATGACAATCGCATGGTAAAACAGGTTATGATCATTTGTCAAGAAAGATGGTTGCAAAAGAGCAGCGCATGAAGTTCTTACTTCACACGCCGTGATCTTCGCCATAAATAACTGCAACTTGTTTGTAATTGCTTGGATATGATAGATCGCTGCCAACTCAATCGTGGCTACAATTACCAGGCATCGCCGCGCTGTAAGCCATGCGCGCTTAAAAGATGCTGAAGTTTCTGAAGGCCTAGCCGGACACGTGTTTTGACTGTGCCAAGTGGCCGCTCGAGCTTGAGTGCAATCTCCTGATGCGATAACCCACCAAAATACATTAATTCAACAACTTCGCGCTGTGAGAGTGGTAAAAAATTGAGTGCTTCGGAAATCATACGGCGCTGCTCAGAGGCGATCGCACTTGCCGGGATATCAACCTGCTCATCAATGAGTTGGTGCAGAATGGGGTTATCGACATGAGCATACACCGCGTTTGGCCGTGCACGTACACGCCGCAGTTCATCAATACACAGGTTATGCGTTATTCCAAACAACCACTGTGCAACACGCCCACGTTCACTCTCAAAACTTGCGCTACGCCGCCAAACGCGCCAAAACACTTCTTGAACCACTTCTTCGGCTTGCTCACGATTCTTTAGAATGCGCATGGCTATTCGGAAGATATTTGCTGAATAGCGATCATAAAGCGCCTCGAGTGCCTGACTATTACCAACAGCAATTGCCTTTATCAATATTGAATCATCAGAAGAGTCATTGCTTGTGTGGTACGTCACATCCCCCATTTGCGGTTGCATCCCCCAACTGTTAGTGCGCTCTGCTTCCATGGCGCCCCGCTCCTCTCTCCATCTTGCGCTACCATCAACTAGATGTCACGAGTATAGGCTAGCTTCTTCCTTTTG
>JANLSE010000495.1:0-7129 GCA_031362265.1 Roseiflexaceae bacterium | reverse complement strand
CGCCGGTCGAACTGCGCTTCGATTGGGAGCCAGATGTGTAACGCAAGAGCGCAGGAGCGCAAGAGCGCAAGAACCAGATGCCCGTTATGCGATATGCGATATGTGTTATGCGTTATGCGTTATGCGCTGTGCGTTATACGTTATGTGTTATGCGCTTAATGAGGTTTACTCATGCCAGAATACCCGCTTATCAATCAGGCCGATCAGTTGCATGCCGCGAGTGGGCGCAGGCTAGATGAGGTTACGCTTGATGCACTGGCAGATTTGTCGATCGCGGATGTGCAAATTAGCCCGGCAACCCTGCGTGCTCAGGCTGTAATTGCACATGAGGCAGGCTTTCAACAGTTGGCAATCAATCTGACACGTGCCGCCGAATTGACGGCTGTGCCAAATGCTGAGCTCCTGCGCATGTATGAAATGTTGCGTCCACAACGCGCTACCTACGCTGAATTATTGGCGCTTGCGGCTACGCTTGAGCAGCAATATCAGGCTACGGAAAATGCGCAGCTTGTTCGTGAGGCTGCTGAAGTCTACCAAGCACGCGGGCTCCTCAAGCGCGCCTGATTAATGCACCACAGAGGCACAGCGGCCGCGCTATCTACTATCTTAGTGGCCTTTGTGCGCTCTGTGGTAAATCAACCCGCCGTTTCATCTGGCACAGTGATTTCAATCACAAGAGTCTGTGGTTCAAACCCTAGCGTTTTCGAGCCGAGCGATACTAGCTACCAGGTAACCCGTATCATATCGTGAACACAAGACTTAGCAGATCACACTGCTGAGTGTCGTTATGCCCAAAATCCTATGTTGCTCGACATAACGGGATAGATGTACCACATGGCGCAAGCCTCATGCAATCAATTAATCACTTGAACACCAGATATTAGACTAAAGTTAGAGTATATTCTAGACGAGTGATGGTTACATTCTTTGACGTGAATTGTCATAATTTGAGCCAATCATTCTACTCCACTACTTGATGTTGAATAGCCATATCAGAGCACATGTATTGGCTGACCAATAGAAGTTAGAGTCTCAAAATCTACCAAATCTATCATTCGCGAAGTTCTAGCTTATACGATTACTGTAAAATAATATAATCATATAGAGTACAAAATCTCCACAAAAGCTCTACAAGGCGAGTATGTGGGTATCATTTGATGCCCACAGTATACGGCTTTGTAGAGCCTTTTATGTGTTCCTTCCAAAATACGTATCTCTGCACAGCGATATATATCTATGATTCTTGCAAAATTTACACTTGACAGTTTTTTAGTAATCCACTATAGTGCCACTACAGTATTTTGATGGTTTTGATAGATATTTTGAGTTGGTCATGTACGAATCGCAAATTGATTTGCAAGCCTACCCGCAGATTGTAATCATTGGTGGCGGGATCACCGGCCTAAGTGCAGCCTATTATCTTGAGCAGGCAGCTCGGGCGGCAGGGCAGCGTCTCAACTGCACAATTATTGAGCGTGATATGCGCTTGGGTGGCAAGATTCGCACCGATCGTCTGGGCGACTCGGGTGAGTTTGTGATCGAAGGCGGGCCAGACTCGTTTGTCGCGCAGAAGCCATGGGCTGCTGAACTAGCACGCGAGCTTGGGCTAGGCGGCGAAATAACTGGCAGCCAACCAGTGCGTCAGGCCACCTCGGTATTGTCGCATGGGCGAACGTACCCATTGCCTGAGGGGACAATGCTGGTGGTGCCGACCAAGTTCTGGCCGTTTGTCACATCGCCATTGATTTCGCCGCTTGGTAAATTGCGTATGGTGCTCGATCTGGTCATACCAGCCCGCCGCGATACACAAGATGAGTCGCTTGCTGATTTTATTCGCCGCCGTTTAGGGCGTGAATTACTTGATCGGCTTGCCGAACCATTGATGGCAGGTATTCATAGTGCGGAATGTGAGCGGCAGAGTGTGTTAGCAACCTTTCCACGTTTCCGTGCGATCGAGGCCAGCCATGGCAGCCTCATTCGTGGCATGGTTGCAGCACGCCGCAAGGCACCTGTCGGCCAGGGCGTGGCTAGTAGCCCATTTATCACACTACGTGGTGGCATTAGCTCACTTGTCGATGCGCTTGAGCGCCAGATAACTGCGCATGTATTGCGAGGGCAGACGGTTCAAGCGATCAATCGGGCACTTGATGGTGCCTACCAGGTACTTCTTGAAGATGGGACGCGGCTTGCTGCTGATGCTGTGATAGTAACGACTCCAACCTACACGGCGGCTGATCTGTTGGAACAATTGCATCCATTGTTGGCCCAACGACTGCGTGAGATCCGCTATGTCTCGACAGCTACGGTGACACTGGCAGTTCGCGAGGATCAAATCCGCGGGAATGTTGCAGGCTATGGGGTGATCATCCCACATAGTGAGCGGAGGCGTATTAACGCCTGCACCATCAGTTCACGTAAGTTTGCCGGGCGTGCACCAGCTGGCTATGCCTTGGTGCGTGCGTTTGTTGGCGGCTCGCGTACTCCCGAGGCGCTTGCGCTGGATGATGCAGCGTTAGTATCACTGGTAAGGAGTGAATTAGGAGATATTCTAGGCTTAGTAGGTGAACCATATTTTACGCGTGTGTATCGTTGGGAGCGCGCTAACCCACAATACGATGTTGGCCATTTAGATCGCGTAGCCATGATTGATGATCTGCAACCTGAAGGGATCTACCTAGCCGGTGCCGCATATGGCGGTGTGGGTATTCCCGATTGTGTGCGCCAGGGGCGCGAAGTGGCCGAAAAGGTATTGGCGCGCACGGCATACCTTCGGCAGTATATGGTGCCGAACAGTGATTTGGAACTAGTTGTATAGTTGACTCTAGCGCGACGCTTTACATTTGTGCTACGTTGTTCTGTCATAAAGGAAGATCATGTCGAACGAGCGATCTGATTTAGCGAATGACCAGGATAGTCAGCATGGCGAGTGGATATCGCTTCAGGAGGCATGCGAGCGGCTGGGAATTTCCGGTGCGACATTACGGCGCTGGGGCGATTCGGGCAAGACAACCGTGAAGCTTACCTTGGGTGGGCATCGTCGGTTTTTGGCAGAAGAAATAAACCAACTGGCGCGCAGTATGGCTCCTGCAGCTGGGGTTGTATCAGTTCCTGAAGTAAACCCACGTATGGGTGTACTCGATCCGCAGGAAATTCACCGGCAACAGTGGCATTCTCGTCTGGCATCATCGGCAACCTCAGATCGGTTGCGTGGCTTGGGGCAGCGATTACTTGGGGTGCTGATCCAGTTTATCAATCGCCAATCCGATGACCAGCGTTTCCTGGAGGAGGCACGTGCGATTGGCGTGCACTATGGCGAGGAGGCACGGCTTTCGGGAATCAGCATGCACGATACGCTTGAGGCGTTTTTGTTCTTCCGTAGTTCATTTTCGCAATTAGCAATGCCATTACCTGGAATAGCTCAGCCAACTGATTTAGCAGAAGCTGCCCGCCTGCATGCCCGTATTCAACACTTTATGGATGTGACGCTACTCGGTACCGTGCGTGGCTATGAGAAAGCATGACCCATGACAAATCTGCACTTGCTCATGATTGGTATCCATCAACGCCATGCTTCACTTGAAGTTCGTGAACGGCTAGCATTTCCAGCCGAAAAGCGTACGGTCGCGCTCACGCAACTATCCCAGATTGTCTCAGAAGGATTGATTCTCTCCACCTGTAACCGTACAGAAATATATACAATCGTTCCTGACCGGCCGAACCTTCAGCCGATAATGCAGTTCTTGAGCACACAAAGTGGCCTTACAATCGATGAGCTCGATATGCATACATGCATGCTCGAAGGCGATGCGGTCGTGCGGCACGTTTGTCGCCTTGCAGCAGGTCTCGAGTCAATGGTGCTCGGTGAGGACCAGATTGTTGCACAGCTTAAGGATGCAATCATGGCAGCGCAGCAGCAGCATGCCATTGGTCAGGGTATCAACCGGCTGATGCAACATGCGTTGGCGGCTGGTAAAGCGGTTCGCACACAGACAGGAATAGCCCGTAGCCATTTGTCCGTTGTGTCGGTTGCTCTGGATCTTGCCCGCCAATCGCTTGGTACACTCAGCGGGAAACGCGTATTGATTATTGGCGCTGGTCAAACCGCTGTGTTAGCACTCAAACATCTCAGTGATCATAGTGGTATGCACGTTGTTATCGCTAACCGGACATTCGAGCGGGCGCAACAGCTTGCGGAACGCTATGGTGGCCAGGCTATACCACTTGCCGATTTGCCAACAGCCCTTGTTGATGCTGATGTTGTGTTGAGTTGTACCTCCGCACCGGAATCGGTGATTGACGCGCGCATGGTACAGAGCGCAATCGATCAGGGATCACATCCACAGCTACTGTTGGATCTGGCCGTTCCGCATGATATTGATCCTGCGGTTGGCGATTTGCCTGGAGTGCAGTTGGTGAATGTTGATGACCTGCAAGTGATCTGTGAGGCGAACCGCGCAGCACGTGCTAGTGAAATAACCCGAGCGGATGAGATTATTGATGATTCGGTTGCTAAGTTTGTCGAATGGTGGGGCACCCTGCAGGCAGCGCCTACCATCCGCGCGTTACGTGAACATGCTGAGGCTATTCGCACTGCCGAGGTGCAACGCACGCTTGCACGGCTGCCACAACTCAGTAGCCAGGAGCAGGCAGCGATTCATGCCCTCAGTGAGGCGATTGTCAATAAACTTCTGCACCACCCGGTTACTGCACTAAAGGGCGAAGCTTCAACTGCTGGGTTGATTGGAGCGACGCAACAGTTGTTTCAGATTGAGGCGAAATAGAGGAGGCTCCCATGAGCGACAATACAGCACCCGATGTCCCATGGTTCGTTCAGTATACCGCGTTTCGGCTTGATCCAGCATGGCGGCGGCTACCCTACGCGGCACGTGAAGATGGTCGCGAGTCGTTTGCGCAACTGATCGATGAGAATGATTCGATCAGCACATGGGTCTACAGCACGCTTGGCCTGAAAGTCGGGAGCGATCTGTTACTTTGGCGGCGTGGCATCGACCCGATTGCCATGCAAGATATGACTGGACGTATGCTGCAAACTGGTATTGGTACCTATCTTGAGATTAGCCATCAACTGTGGGGCTTCACACGCTCATCGAACTATACCCGCCGCCCAACCACCCAGGAACAGGCAATTGATCTGAATGATCGGCTGGCATACCTGACGGTCTATCCGTTTACGAAAACAACCGAGTGGCACCTCATGAGCCGCGATGCACGCCAGGGGATGATGAATGAGCACATGCGCATTGGTCATGAATATGCCGATGTGCGCCAGGTTCTGCTGTATTCAACCGGCCTTGACGACCAAGAGTTTGTAGTGGCCTATGAGATGGAAGAGTTGCCACGCTTTACAGCGCTCGTCACTGCACTACGCGACACCGAAGCGCGCCGTTACACCCTACGTGACACACCAATTATCACTGGTATTCATCGCCCATTGCGTGCGGCACTCAGCATATTAGGATGAGCGGGGCGTGGGAATACAAGCGATTAGAAAGCGAACGAGCTGTGATAACCAACGACACATTCCTACGCGCGTGCCGCCGCGAGCCAGTTGAGCGAACACCGGTCTGGTTTATGCGCCAGGCCGGGCGCTACATGTCGGAATATCGCGCCATCCGTGAGCGTCACTCATTTTTGGAAATGGTCAAGACGCCCGAGTTAGCTGCCGAGATAACACTCCAGCCGGTAGCGGCGCTGCCTGTCGATGCGGCGATCATCTATTCCGATATTTTGCCCCCACTTGAGGGCATGGGCTTACATCTGAGTTATGCCCAAGGCGAAGGGCCAGTGATCCACAATCCATTGCGTAGCCATGCCGACATTATGGCATTGCACGAATCCGATCCGCGTGAGACGATGGGCTTCACATTGCGTGCAATTGAGCTTGTGAAGCACGAACTGGCTGGGCGCATTCCACTAATTGGCTTTAGCGGTGCCCCGTTCACCTTGGCCAGCTATGCGATTGAGGGTGGTAGTTCACGTGATTTCCGCCGTACAAAGCTGATGATGTATCGTGAGCCGCAATCCTGGCATCTGCTGATGGCAAAGTTGACCACGCTCGTTACCGATTATCTGTTGGCACAGATCGAAGTAGGTGCTGATGCGATCCAAATCTTCGATAGTTGGGCTGGCGCACTGGCACCAAATGACTATGCTGAGTATGTGTTGCCCTATATTCAATCAATTGTGCAGCGGGTACGCGCGGTTGTTGGCGAATCGACGGATACCCCGCCGATTATTTATTTTGGCACCGACATGGCTGGCATGGCTGGCATGGTGCGTGAGACTGGCGCTGATGTGTTAGGGGTCGATTGGCGCATTCCGCTTGATCTGGCATGGTCGCAGATTGGTTTTGATCGTGCAGTGCAGGGCAACCTGGATCCTGCGGTCTTGTTCGCGCCTTGGCCCGAGATCGAACGGCGCGCTGAGGATATTCTCACACGCGCGGCTGGGCGACCTGGCCACATCTTCAATCTAGGACACGGTATTCTTACCGAAACCCCGATTGAGAATGTCCGCCGACTAGCAGCATTTGTTCAGGAATATCAGCGCACAGCGCACAGCGCACAACGCACAACGCAAGACAAGGTGACAAGGTGACAAGGTGACAGTTCGCGCTCTCCGCTCCAATGCTCCAATGCTTCGATGCTTCGATGTTCCATCGCTCCTGCGCTCTTGCGTTCCTGCGCTCTTGCGCTCATAAAGTGAGGTTCATATGTCTCCAACTGGTATTCTCATTATGGCATATGGCACGCCTGAAACCCTGGATGATGTTGAGCCATATTATACCCATATTCGTGGTGGGCGTAAGCCTTCGCCCGAAGCACTTGCTGACCTTGTTGAGCGCTATCGACGTGTGGGTGGGCAGACGCCACTGTATGCTTTGACAAAAGGGGTAGCAGAGCAGCTTGGAAAGCAGCTTGAGGCTGAATCACCTGGCGAATATCGGGTCTATCTTGGTATGAAGCATTGGCATCCGTTTCTGGGTGATGTTGTTGCTCAAATTGCAGCCGATGGGATTCGCGATGTGATCGGAGTCGTGCTGGCACCCCATTATTCACGCTATAGCCTGGAAGGGTACCGCACCTATGTACAGAAGGCGCTTGTTATG
>JANLSE010000461.1:0-13077 GCA_031362265.1 Roseiflexaceae bacterium | reverse complement strand
CCTGCTGTCAGCCCTTCGACGAGGTAGCGTTGGGCGTAGACATAAACGATCATCACCGGTATGGCCATCAGCAGTGACGCGCCCATTAGCATGCCCCACGGCAAGATATCGCCGAAGACCAGCAGCTGTAAGCCAACCGGCAAGGTCTTTAGCTTCTCGCTAGTGATGAATACAAACGCGAACAGGAACTCATTCCAAGCGTTGGTAAAGGCAAATAATGTCACCGAGAGCAAAGCAGGAGCGGCCAGCGGCAAGGTGATCCGCCAGAATGCGCCCAGACGAGTCGCACCGTCGATCATCGCCGAATCTTCCAGATCCTCGGGGATCGAGCGATAGTAGCCCAGCATTACCCAAGTCGCGAAGGGCATTAGGAAGGTCGGATAGGTGGCGATCAGTGCCGCATAGGTATTAATGATCCCCAGGTTGGTGAGAATGCGATAGAGTGGAATGAACAGCAGTGAGCCAGGCAACAGGTAGGTAATCAGCAGTACTGTCGTTAGCGCATTGGCACCAATGAACTTGAGCCGCGCCAGCGCATAGCCCGCCAACGCAGCCAGCCCGACCGAGAGCAGCGTACTGGAGGTTGCCACAATCACTGTATTGCGGAACCAGGTCAGATAGGGCGTCTTGGTCAATAATGTCTCAAACTGTTCAAGTGTCCAGGGATTTGGCCAGAAGATCGAATCATACCGCTGAATCTGCAGATCGGTTTTAAACGAAGTGATAATAATCCAGTAGAATGGGAAGAGTACAAAAAACAGCAGCGGTAGTATCAGTAGCACCCGCCCGACCATGCCGAATTGCTCGCGCTGTGAGCGCTTGAGCCATGGCTTGTCGCGCGCCTCCACCGATCGGCCAGCCTTAAGCGGGGTGCTGAGCGCGCCGAACAAAAGGCCAATCCCGCGCGACAACTGCTCGAACGGCCAGAAGATCAGGTCGAGCATCAGGGCCAACCCTTTGCCAAACCAGCCAAATACGCGATCCAGGCGGGTCTCGTCGATGCGGCTAGCTGGATCGTGGCGCATAAAGCGCGCCAGCACCAGGATAACCAGCGCCAACGCCGGCGCCATACTGAAGGCTGTGGCCGCACCAGGGCCGAAACGCAGCCCTACAATTGCCTTCTCGTAGGCTAGAATTGAGTACAGCCGTGTCGCACCGCCTGGACCGCCGCCGGTCATCAGGTAGACCAACCCAAATGTATTGAAGGTCGAAATCGTCGATAGCAATACGGTGACGATGATGACATACTTTAGGCCGGGCAGCGTAATATGGCGGAAGCGTGAGATTGCATCCGCGCCATCGACCTCGGCGGCCTCGTACTGCTCGCGATCAATTGCCTTAAGACCGGCCAGCAGCAGGATGGTATAAAACGGGATGCCCTTCCAGATATTCACTGCGATCACGCTGGGCAGTGCCAGGCTAGTCTCAGAAAGCCAGCCGCGCGGACGATCAATGACACCCAGGCTCAGCAAGATGGGGTTGAGCCCGCCGAAGATCGGATCCAGAATGCTCTTCCATGCCAGCGCAGTGACGACTTCGGGTACGATCCATGGCAGCAGCATCAGGCCACTCAGCAGATTGCGGAATGGCATGCGGCTATTGAGCAGCAGCGCAATCGTCATGCCAACTACAAATTTGCAGGCAACCGAGATCACCGTGAAACGGATCGTATTGTTGACCGCTCCAAGGAACTCGGTGTCTCTAAACAAGCGCACATAGTTCGCCAGCCCAACGTACTGATCGGATCGGGTGACGATATTGCGCACAGTAAAACTCAGTAGGATTGCATTGATGAACGGCCAGAAGATCAGCCCGGCCATGATCACCACCAGCGGTAAGACAAATGGCAGCGCCACCTTCCAATCACGGCCCAGAACCGATTCGATGCGCCGGGAACGGCTAGCGGGGGTGCGTTTCAGAAGCGCCGGTGCGCTGGTCGCGGCTCGTTTCGCCATAGCGTTTCCCTCCATTGGGAAATCGCAAATTGCAAATCCGCAGATTGCAGATTGAGAATCGATTGTCTCTCAGCCTGCAATCTGCAATCTGCAACCTACAATTGGTTAACCCTGCGGCAGCCCGCCCTCTTCAAAGATAGCCACGATCCGGTCGTGGGCATCCTTGACCGCTTCCTCAGCAGTCATGGTTCCATTAAGTACATTCGCCATCATCTGGCTGGGGATCGCCGCCGGTAGCACACCGTCGATCGCGGCATTTGGATTGGCCGGGTAGGCTATGCCAGTATAGGCGTCCGGATTGAAGATGATCTCCTTGAGCGTACCGAAGTTCGGGTCGATCTTGAGAATATCGTCGGTCCACTGCTTCTTGTAGGCTGGCAGGAACAGCCCGCCACCCGCTTGCACCATTGGCGCGAAGATCGTCGGGTCGACCATATGCATGATCACCTTCTTAGCGGCGTCGATATTCTTGGCACCCTTGAAGATCGTGAACCAGCCGAACCCACCAGCTTCCAACAACTTGCCGTCGTTCGTCTTGGGCTTATGCAGAATCGCTGTGTTCGGGAAGACCGGGTTGTTGTCCTTCTTGGCCTTGGCATACACACTAAAGGCGTTCGCCGTGAGCCCAATTGTACCAGCCAAGTATGCCTCATTGTTGCTGGGATCCGTCCAGCTCTCGATGCCCGGCGGCAGCATTGGCTTGTACTTCTCACTACCGTAGGTTTCCTGCAGCCACTTAACCGCCGCAACTGTCTCGGGCGAGTTGAAGACCACCTTCTGGCCCGACTTGTCGGTGATAGTGCCGCCGAATGCTTGGATGACATCGATGATCAACCCGTGACCGTCACCGCTCTTGTTGATCGTCAGACCCCAGCCCCAGACCTTGTTGGCGGGATCAGAGATCGCCAGTGCGGCATCACGGCGCTTATCAAGCGTATCGAGCGTGTTGACATCAATTCCTTTGGCATCGAACAGATCCTTGCGCGCAAACCAGGCGCCACTATTGCTGATAAATGGCACGCCCCACCATTTACCGTCGATCTTGCCACTCTTCACGGCATTCGCTGGCACGACATCGCCATACTTCGCAATGAGCTCATCAACGACATCAGACACATCCTCGACGATATCGAGCGACTGCATCTGGGTGATGCTGAGTGTGTGGTAGGACAAGTCCGGTGGAACTCCAGCCTGTACGGCCGCCTGCATCTTGGCCATAAAGTCGCCGAACAGCTCGGGGTTGGCGGTCGAGATATCGAGCGCGATGCCCTGGGCTTTGGCGAACTCTTCGACTGAGCTACGGAACAGGGTCTGAACCGCCTCAAAGTATTCGGTACGATGGATGATCGTCAGCGTGCCAGCTGAGCCCACAGGTAACGGCAATGGCGTGGCCGTCGGCGCGGGCGCGGGAGTTGCTGTCGCAGCTGGGACAGCGGTGGCCTCAGGAGCAGCCGTTGGCGCGGGGGCAGCCGTTGGTGCAGGGGCAGCTGTTGGTGCGGGGGCAGCTGTTGGTGCGGGAGCGGCCGTTGGTGCGGGAGCGGCCGTTGGTGCTGCAGGAGCGGCACCACCACACGCAGCAAGCGCAACAGCACTTACTCCTGTTAGAGCCGCACGGAGGAACGAACGTCGCGTAAAACGGTTTGGTCCTTCGAAATCCATCGCTTGTACTCCTTTGTGTAGGCGAGGCGAGCACACAATATTCTATTAGTGTCACCCTAGGATAGCGAGATTATATCACATTATTGTTGCATGGCTAGCCCAGAATATGCCGAATTTAGCACGCAAATCATAATTATGAATTGTAGCTCTATCTACGTAGAGGCCATTCCTGCGATATAAAGGCATTTACTCAATTGCCAACCAACGACTTGTACACTATACTTCTTGAGCCGAAACTGCTATGTACTATCTGTGTATTATGAGGGCCGTGTGAGCGATACTAAAATAATCTATTCCATGATTCGGGTTGGCAAGGTCATTCCACCTAATCGCCAGGTGCTGCGCGATATCTCACTTTCGTATTTCTATGGTGCCAAAATTGGTGTGATTGGTTCGAATGGCTCTGGAAAGAGTACACTCTTGCGTATTATGGCTGGGGTTGACCAGGATTTTCAGGGTGAGACAACAATTTCGCCTGGCTTTACGATTGGTTTCCTGGAACAAGAGCCGCAATTGGACGATACAAAGACCGTGCGCGATATTGTCGAAGAAGGCATGGCCGCCACAGTCGCTCTGCTCAAGCGCTACGAAGAAATTAACGAGAAATTTAGTGATCCTGATGCCGATTTTGATGCGCTACTGGCCGAGCAATCCGAGGTACAGGAACAGATCGACCATCTTGATGCCTGGGATCTCGATAGTAAGCTCGATTTCGCCATGGATGCACTACGCTGCCCACCCAGCGATGCCATAATCGGCGTGCTCTCGGGTGGCGAGCGTCGCCGTGTAGCACTCTGCCGCCTGCTGTTACAAAAGCCAGATATCCTGTTGCTCGATGAACCAACCAACCACCTCGACGCAGAATCGGTTGCCTGGCTCGAACAACACCTGCAACAGTATGCAGGAACAGTTATTGCTGTTACCCATGATCGCCACTTCCTAAATAATGTGGCTGGCTGGATTCTGGAACTTGAGCGCGGCTCTGGTATCCCCTGGCGCGGCAACTATTCGAGTTGGCTATCGCAGAAGAAACAGAAATTAGCCGAGACAGAAAAAGCCGAAACCCAACGCCAGAAGGCCTTGCAGCGCGAATTGGATTGGATCGGTATGGCACCGAAAGGCCGCCACGCAAAGAGCAAAGCACGTATTAGCGCCTATGAGCAATTGTTGACCCAAAGTGGCGAAAAAGCCGAGCGTGATCTCGAACTATTCATCCCGCCTGGTCCGCGCTTGGGCGATATTGTTGTGCGCGCAAATAAGCTTGTGAAGGGCTATGGCGATCGGTTGCTGTATGATGATTTGACATTTGATCTGCCGCCGGGTGGTATCGTTGGGATTGTTGGCCCGAATGGTGCAGGTAAAACAACACTCTTTCGCATGATCCTGGGCCAGGAACAGCCTGACGGCGGTGAATTACGCATCGGCGAGACAGTTAAACTCGGCTATGTGGATCAGAGCCGCGCCGCACTCGATCCCGAGAAGACAGTCTGGGAAGAGATTACGGGTGGCAACGAAATTTTGCAGCTTGGGAATCGCCAGATCAACTCGCGCGCGTATGTCTCGCGCTTTAATTTCCCCGGTACCGATCAGCAGAAAAAGGTTGGTACGCTTTCGGGTGGTGAACGTAACCGTCTGCAGCTCGCCAAAATGCTTACATCGGGCGCAAATGTGCTCTTGCTCGATGAGCCAACTAACGATCTGGATGTGCATACACTACGCGCGCTTGAGGAAGGGCTGGAAAACTTCGCTGGCTGCGCGGTTGTCATTTCCCATGATCGCTGGTTCCTTGATCGGGTCGCAACCCACATCCTGGCCTTCGAGAGTGAAAGCCACGCCTTCTGGTTCCCCGGTAGCTATAGCGAATACGATGCCGACCGGCGTAAGCGCCTGGGTGCCGCCGCAAACCAGCCGCACCGGATTGTGTACCGCAAATTGACGCGCTAATACAAACTCGCATTCGCGTGTTTATCTGCACCACAGCGGGTACCCTTTGGATGCAGAGATACATGAATCACTTGCGCACCAGAAAAACGACCTCGTTTGCAAAACTGAGCTTTGTCATTTCCCATGTCTCACCCGCGACGATGCCCCGTAGCCATTGTTCGTAATGGGCTGCCATACCCTTGTTGCGCCCACCAAGGCTATGTGCGGGGAAACTGACTACAATCCATGGTGCATTCAACCGCTGCAGAAGCCGCAGTGCCGCGCCCTTCTCGATTTGCTCTAACACAGGCAGCACTTTGAGTGCCAATACCAGATCTGCTTCCTCGGAAGGTGGCGTACTGACGAGATCGCAAACCCATGCGCGACCGTTGATCTTGGCATGGGTCAGAAATGCGTTAACCAGCCCGACCATGTCAGCATAGATATCACACGCCAAATAGCGCGAATTAGCCGCAAGCGGCATCCAAGCATGGGCAAGTGGATTCATGCCGCAGGCTACATCTAGCACAACGTGGATCGGCGGCAAGTGTGCAAAAATCTCTGCGTAGAAACGCTCCAGAATCACAAGCCGCTCGCGGGTTGAGGCGTGGTGCTGCATGATCGCTAGGCATGCCATTTGTAGCGCAACTGGGTCGCTCGCAGCCGTCAATTGATCCATCCACTCGACATAATCAGGTTTCACATCGAGATATGATCCACCAACTTGGTGTAGTTTATTCTTCGTAGCTTTAATTGCATCACGCAAGTTACGTTGTGCTGTTAGTTCCCGTATCCCAATTACGCGCACAACGTCAGGGCTCACATTGCGATACTTTGCACTAGCGAGCACTTCAGCGATCAAGTTTTCAAGTGGAGATTGTGTCATATGAACGGAGAAGCATTGAAGCGTTGGAGCGTTGGAGCGCGATATTTGTCCGGTTAATTTGCGCCTTTGCACCTTTGCGCCTTTGCGTTAAGGTCTCCTGGTCTGTTACGCTGTGCGTTCTGCGCTCTGCGCTATACGCTCTCACTACGAATCACTTCCATCAAGCGCGCCATGAAGCGTACATTATGAATAGTTGCGAGGCGTAGATAGAGTGTTTCGCCAATTTTGTGCAGGTGGTGCAGGTAGCCGATCGTATAGCGTTGGCAAGTATAACAATCACAGTCGGGCGAGATTGGCCCAGCATCCTTGATATGTTTTTTATCGATGATATAGAGGTAGGAATACCAATCGCCACGTAGCCGAAAATCGGGATGGGTTGGCGCTTGCCGGTAGGCATATAAACGCCCACTACGGGCATCCCTGGTTGGCATAGAGCAATCAAACATATTGTAGCCCATAGCAGCACAAGCAACCACATTGCCAGGTTGGCCAACACCAAGCGCATGCATTGGAAACTCAACTGGAATGAGTTCGCGCGTGTAGGCCAATGTTTCGGCAACCAGCTTGCCAGCACTATCGAGCGGCCAACCACCATAGCCGTAACCATCGAATCCAATCTCAAGCAGTGCCTCGGCACATTCGCGGCGCAGTGCAAGATCGCCCCCCCCCTGGATAACAGCAAACAGGAGTGGGCGCTGATCGGGCGGCAATCGGCGCTGCTGGAGTTGGCGGTCGAACTCTTCGCGGCAGCGCTTGGCCCAGCGAATTGTACGTACCACAGAAATGCGTTGTTCAGCAGCACCATCATCTACATGAGTACAGTCATCAAGACAAATCACCACGTCTGAGCCATACGCTAACTGCAGTTGAACACATTTTTCCGGTGTCAGTTGGAACTTACGCTCAGCACCTTCTGGTTCAAAAGTGATACCTTGATCGCTAAGGCGACCGAATTTTGGGTTCTGGCGGATCATGGAATAAGCCTGGAAACCACCCGAGTCGGTGATAATCGGCGCTGGCCAATTTGCCATCTTATGCAGGCCGCCCAACGCATCAATCGTTGAAGAGCCTGGTTTTTGCATCAGGTGGAACACATTCATAACTACTGCCTGCACGCCAGCCGTACGCAAATCGCCAGCATCGGTCGCGCGGACAGCGCCAAGCGTTGCATCGGGCAGGAATGCCGGGAAACTAAGTGTTCCATGCGGGAGTGTAAGCATTAATACCTTTCAAAGCGTCTAACACAGCCAAAGAGCATAACGCTTAGTCCTCAGCCTTAATATAGATCGGATTACTATACAGCCATTGTCGCCCGCGTCGGAACCCTTCTAACCGATAGATACCCGCTGCATTGATCGTATGGCGCAACTGGCGGATGCTTTTTGTCAATACATGCCCATTGTGGATGATCTGGACGATTGCATCGTTGCGGGTATCTGCCACAAATGTGATTGGGCCATTCGCAAGGCTGGCAGTATCTCCCACAGTATAGTGCCTGCCTGCCTGCTCGGCGTAGAACACAAGATCGGGGCACAACCCATCGATTCGGTTTAGGAAGTAACTGCGGCCACCTACCAATGCACCATAGACCTGATGTGTCGCAATCGATGGGTCAGTATCCAAGGGCGATTCGAGCAGCAGGTAATTCGTGAGCGTCTCAAAACACCAACGATAGGGAAATACCTCCACCTCACCCCATGGAGCACGACGCTTAAAGGCATGTGCATCCACACCACCGACCCCAAACGTGCGCCTTCCGGCCATATTGAGGCGATCCCACCATGCCAGGGTATCTGCGGTAGGCCCGGAAAGCCCCATTCGCGGGCGGAAGAAGAGTAGTTCCTTATTGTGCTGCGTTACGTGTTCGGCCCAATCGCTCATAAGATTCCAAAGCTCAAGCCCGACCACACGGCCAGCGCGCGCACTCGGCCCATCAATTGACCAATCGTCCCAGCGGTAGATATCTTTGAAGCTATTGCGAACATGCTCATCCGGGTGGGCAATAATCCCAAAACCACCGGCAGCATAGACCTGATCAATAAACTGTTGCGGTGGTAATTGATTATCTACCACGGTTGGAATATTCAGCGCTAGGAAATGGTTGTGATCGGGTGTGATCTCATGGCCAATAATAACAAGCACATTGTGAAGCCAGCCGGCCTGCGGTAATCCAGCTAGTGAATCATGATCGGTAATAATAATCCAGCGCAGGCCAGCCGCCTGTGCAGCGCGCGCCAAATCGTCGACACTTCCAGTTCCATCTGAGAAGGTCGTATGCATATGGAGCGCGCCAGGTTCATAGTACATAATGCTGAAGTATACGCTGATCGCAGCCGGCGTCAAGCAGCCTCAAGTGGTGCGATATTGAATGGTACGAGCCAGCCTATGAAAACAAATTGTCATCGATTAGCTGAGTAGTATGCGCTATAATTGTTGTATTGAATATACCATGTACCAATAGCATAACCGAGATCGCTGCACCCGATGATATGCAACAGCGCTGGTAGTACGCCAGGTTAGGAATGCTAGTTTGCACGTATTATCATCGACTATTGAGGCCAGTGATCTAGGAGAGTCGTCATGCCACGTTATTCATACTTGCTGATTGCGATCATTGTTTTTGGTGTGGTCGCAATGGCTCCTATAAGCACGATCTATGCTGCTGTACCAAGCGGATTCTCACAGTCTGCCACGCTTGTTACTGTAAGCCAGCCAACAGCAATGGCGTTCAGTGCTGATAATGCGCTCCTCTTTGTGACTGAAAAAACTGGCAAGCTACGCCTTGTGGATATAGCAACTGATGCGAGACTAACGCTACGTTCTGCAGCTGTGCTTGATCTTACAACGCGTATCTGCTCAAATAGTGAACGTGGTTTACTTGGCATTGCACTTGATCCACAGTTTGCCTTTAATCGCTACTTCTATCTCTACTATACCTATAAATGGGCCAATACATGTATTGATAATGCCCCCTCAAGCCCGGTGAATCGCGTCAGTCGCTTTACTCTTGCTGCCAATGGAATAGCTGATCTTACTAGCGAACGCATCCTGATCGATAAGATGCCATCGCCGAATGGCAACCATAATGGTGGTGATCTCCATTTTGGGAATGATAGCTACTTATATATCTCAATTGGCGATGGTGGCTGTGATTATGCTGGTGGTGGCTGCGGTGGTACAAATGACGCCACAAGAGATTTGAATGTTCTTACTGGTAAGATTCTGCGGATTATCGCAAACCCAGATCTTACGCCCGCGCAACGTATTCCCGCTTCAAACCCATTTGCTGCACTTGGTGCGAGCTGTGCTGTTCAAGGTAGTACAACAGCAGGAACACGTTGCACAGAAACATTTGCATATGGCCTGCGAAACCCATTTCGTATGGCCTTTGACCCAAACATAACTGGAAAAACAACGCTCTTCTATATTAATGATGTTGGTCAAGGGATCTGGGAAGAGGTAGATCGCGGCGAACTCGGTGCCGATTATCGTTGGAATTTCTGTGAGGGCTCGTATATCAATGGCACACGTACCCTATGCGTAGCGCCACAAGGGGTGCAACGTAACCCCATTCACGAATATGATCATAATGGAACTGGTACAGCCGGTTGCAACTCAATTACAGGCGGTGTTATTGTCCCAAATGGTGTCTGGCCAGCTACTCATGCTCGCACATATCTCTTCGCCGATTATGTTTGTGGGAAAATCTTTCAGATCGACCCTAATGCACCCGCAAATCGGGTAACCTTTGGTAGCAGCCTGGGCGCGATTGTTGACATGGCCTTTGGCCTTGGGCCAGCGGGTAGCCAAGCGCTGTACTATGCACGTATCGATACTGGTTCTATCCACCGTATCTGGCCAACTGGCATTGGGAATAGTGCGCCAACCGCGGTGCTGAGCGCAAGCCCACAGTTTGGCGATGTGCATGTTACCTTTGATGGCTCGGAAAGCATTGATCCAAATGGGGATGCGCTGACCTATTTGTGGGATTTTGGTAATGGCACTACCCAAACAACCAGTACAAACACAACCAGTTATACCTATCCAATCGGTGGGAGATATACTGCGCTGCTTCAGGTTCGTGATACTAGTGGTGCCTTGTCAAATGCAGCTACGCTTCTAATCGATACAGAAAATAACCCACCAGTGATTACGATCAACCAACCGGTACTGGGTGCAACATTTGGAGTCGGCGATAGTATTACCCTTCAGGCCAGTGCGAATGATGATCGAGATGGGAACTTACCCAATACCGCATTTAGATGGGAAGTGGTATTGCATCATCGTGCTGGGCAGGTTGGTGCGCATACACATCCGTTTTTTGGCCCACAAAGCGGCAATAGCCTCACCTTTACCGCGCCTGCGCCCGAGGATTTTGATGCCGCTAGCAACAGCTACCTAGAACTACGGGTGACTGCTACCGATAACGATGGAGCATCGACAACGATCAGCCGCGATTTGTTGCCAGGCAAGGTACCCCTGCTTCTGACAACTATACCCAGTGGTTTGAAAGTATCGATCAATGGCACCCAGATTGCCGATCAGCAAGCTAGCATTTCCTGGCGAGGCTATCGGCTTAACCTAATAGCCTACCCACAGCTCGATGCAACTGGCCACTGGGTTGCACTCAGTAGTTGGGAAAATAGCGCGACCAGTTCGGCGCGGACTGTCACCACCCCAAGTTCGACCACAACCTATACCGCGACATTTGGGCGCCCTGCCTCGGTGAGCTGGAATTCATGGGTAAAGAAACCCTGAACGCCTATACGCTCAGGGTTATCAATATGAGCTATGCCATCAAACACTTAGAATGGCAGAATACGCCCACGCACTTGCCGACGATATCCAGCATAATCGGGAAATTGCTGTTCAAGCCAGCGCTCTTCAAAACGCGCCTTCTGATCAAAGAAGACCCCAAGCACTAGCGCTTGTAGCAGTGTAGGAATACTTGCGCGTAGCAGCGCATATCCTATGGCAGCGCTGAAGATGCCAGCATAGATCGGATGCCGCACAATACTATAGATTCCCGACTGTATCAGTGTTGCACCGTCCTTTGGTTTTGGGAAGGGCGTTAGATTCTTGCCAAGCTCACGAATCCCAGCCAGCCCGATTCCACCCCCAACTAGCGCCAGCGGAATACCAACGATCCACGATCCCGTTGGCAGCCGATAGGCACCGAACAATTCTGGTGGTATCAGCAGAACCGCCAGAATCAATACGACCTGCGCAACAACCCAGCCCTCACCGCGTTTTGTAGCCATGAATGCCCTTCTGCAGTGTGATCGCGTGATTACTCATTCTCGCGGCGTGTGTTCCACGTATTCCAGGATGTACGTTCCTTGGCTGGTGTGCGCTTCGCGGGCTTGAAGTCTTCGCCAGTATAGTAGGCAATTGGGAAGAGCACCGCCTGAGTCAAATGCTCTGGTAGCCCAAGCAGTGCTGCCGCTTCGCGCTCATACACCAGGTGGAGTGTTGTCCATGCCGCGCCGATCCCACGTGAGCGCAGCGCCAACATGAACGACCATGCCGCTGGGAGGATCGAGCCATAGATACCGGCCTGCGCGGCTGGCCCGGCTTGCTCAATGCGGCCCTCATAGCAGAAGAGCACCATGGCTGGCACTTCATGGAAATGATCGGCGAGGTAGAGCGATGATTCTGCGAGAACTGACTTGGGCGCATTCTCGCCAGCCGCCTTACGGCCAGCTTCATAATAACTCATGAACGAAGTACGATACAGATCGCCGATCCCCTTTTTGAGCTCGGGGTCGGTAATCACAACAAAATGCCAGCTCTGGCGATCCGACCCACTCGGTGCCTGAATAGCTAAATCAAGGCATTCCTCGATCACTTCCGGCTCAACTGGCCGATTCAGATCAAGGCGCTTGCGAACCGAACGGGTGGTCGTTAACAGGTGGTCGATGGATGTGAGATCAAACATGGTGCTCCTTGGGTAGCGAAATCGAAAGCAACTAAACAATCGCGGAAGCTGGCAGTAGTGTCTATTTCACCACAGAGGCACAGAGGCACAGAGATGTAAAGATCACTCTCCTATACTCAAACTCGTGTCTCCGTATCTCCGTGTCTCCGTGTCTCGTGTCTCTTTGGTATTAGACAGTTGTATCGGGTGCGCCAGCAAATAGGTCGGATACCAGCACATGCACAGGGAAATGCAAGGCACTTAGGGTCTCATCCGAGCTGATTAACTGGGTCATGGCGTAATCGCCCAACGCGGCATCTGGCCCGCGACATACAAGCACATCGCGAGTTGCGGGCCGGATGATCCAATATTCAGGGAGACCAGCGCGCGCATATACCCGACGCTTAATCTCAGTATCTTGTTCAGGGTTACCCGGCGAGAGCACTTCAGCAATCAAATCAGGTATACCACGAATACGTCGGTCGGCAATAATACCAGCATTATCGCGGCGCACCAGAATAAAATCGGGCTGCACTGGGTCGCAACCTGGCATGAGTAGGCCGATTGGGGCTGTGGCAGCATATGCTAGCCCCTGTTGTTCAAGTGGAATGCCAATATATGTATCCAAGCGCCGAATAATCCACTGGTGAAAATAGCTCGGAGCTGTCGTCATATACAGCACTCCCTCAATAATCTCATAGCGGTTGCCATCATCAGGGAGTTCCTGCCCCCAGCGC
>JANLSE010000433.1:0-6367 GCA_031362265.1 Roseiflexaceae bacterium | reverse complement strand
GCCTGCCAAGCGGCGGTTGGGGCTACCTACACTTCCCGATTGCACAGCGCTATGCACGCACACTCGGGCTGGATTGCCTTGGCATGACCGGTAAGTTCCATACCTCCTGGGGCGATTTTCATTCATTCAAGAACCAGGCTGCACTGGAGTTTGAATGCTTCCGCATGCTGGCATTGGGGGCTAAATGTAGTATTGGGGATCAATTGCCACCATCGGGCCTGCTTGAAGAGCATGTCTATTCGCTGATTGGTGCGGTATATGGCAGCGTAGAACAAAAAGAGCCATGGTGTGTTGGCACACGCCCACTCAACGACATTGCTGTGCTTTCGCCAGAGGAATATGCTGGCCCTGAGGCGAACCGCCTACTACCAGTAACTATGGGTGTCGAACGTATGCTCGATGAAGGCGGCCATCAGTTTGATATTGTTGATAGTCAGGCCGATTTTAGTGCCTATAAGCTGCTTATTCTGCCCGATACGATCCCGGTGGATGCTGCACTTGCCGAGAAGTTAGAACGCTATCTGACAAATGGTGGTGCCCTGATTGACTCGTTTGAAGCGGGCCTGACGCCGGAGCAAGATCGGTTTGGCCTTGCCGCTCTGGGTGTTGCATTAGCTGATCAAGGGCCACGTGATGCGCATGGGCAACTGGTGCGTGGACGGCACTTCCCCAGTGGCGATTACGCCGAATATCTGCGGCCTACAGCGGCGATTGGCAGTGGGCTGCCACTCACCGAGCACTCGATGTATATGCGTGGGCTGGAGGTGCAGGCACAGGGACATGCTGAGATCCTGGCTGAGACAATCGCCTCCTTCTTCGACAGAAGTTACCAGCACTTCTCATCGCATCGCCAGACGCCATCGGCGGGGAAGGTGCGCGGCCCGGCAATTGTACGCAATGGCCAGGCTATCTACTTTGCGCACCCGATATTTAGCCAGTACGCGCAGAACGCGCCGCGCTGGTGCAAGCAACTCGTACTGAATGCCATCGCGCTACTGCTTCCCGATCCGCTTGTGCGCCACAACGGCCCTAGTACCGTCTTTGCTACCTTACTTGAGCAGCCAGCCGAGCAACGCTGGATCGTCCATGCGCTTCATTACATTCCAGAGCGGCGTGGCGCTGATTTTGATGTGATCGAGGAGGTTATTCCACTGCATAACCTGACGATTTCGATCCGTGTTTCAGATAGTGTGAAGCGGGTTGTCACCGCACCAGAAGGTGTTGAATTACCCTTCCAACAGCTGGATGGGCGTGCCAGTTTCAGCCTGCCGCTGCTGCTTGGCCACCAGATGATCGTACTCGATTTGGCAGCCTAACGGCTAAGCCAAGCTGAGTCCAAACAGCTACGGAACCACAGACGGGTACCCTCTGGGTGCGGAGACACAGAGTTGGGCATACGAGCGCAATCTCTGTGTATGGGAATAGATCTGGTAGGTAGCGAGATAACAACATCAATGCATCGATATCTTCTCGCGGTTGCTACCTGTATCGCATATACTGATAGTGGGGTGCTGGATGCGATTGGTGAATCATCGGCAATTTGCTATGGTTCGGGCATACTGGCAAGCTGAAGGGGGAGTTATGCATATCACACTATTTGGGGCGGCTGGAGAAGTTACAGGTTCATCGTACCTTGTAACAACTACACAGGCCTGCATCTTGGTTGACTGCGGTCTCTTTCAGGGTGGCGATGACGATGATCGGCGTAATCGCTTGCCGCGCGATCTGCAGATTGAGGATCTGGATGCGGTGGTGCTCACACATGCCCATCTTGACCATAGTGGTCGGTTGCCATTACTTGCCAAGAATGATTACCACGGGCCGATCTATGCAACCCCCGCAACGATAGATGTTGCTGCATTATTACTTGAAGATGCCGCAGATCTACAGAAAAGTGATGCGGAACGGGCAAATCGAAAACGCCAGCGTGCGGGCCGTTCGCCAATTTCACCACTCTTTGATGACCATGATGTTGCGGCGCTGCTGCGGCTTCTAACGCCATTAGAGTATGACAAGCCAACCCAAATTGCACCTGGCGTAAGCTTGCGCTTTGTTGAAGCAGGCCACATTCTTGGCTCAGCAAGCGTTATTCTGAATAGTACTGAAGCGAGCCATGAGTCGGTTGTTGTCTTTTCGGGTGATCTCGGGCCACGTGGAGCTCCAATTCTGAATGATCCTGCACGCATCACACAGGCCGATCTTGTGGTTCTTGAATCGACCTATGGCGATCGTAATCATCGCCGATTGGCGGAGACGATCACCGAATTGGCCGAATTGGTACGTAAGGCAGCCCATGATCGCAGCAAGATCATCATCCCATCGTTTGCGGTTGGCCGTGCACAGGATATTCTGTATCATCTGGCAGGACTCTTCCGCGAGGGTGTAGCGCCTCCGCTACCGATCTTCCTGGATAGCCCACTTGCGATTGCGGCCACCAACCTCTATAGACGTTACTCAGACCTATCTGATCCAGAATCTCAGCAAGTTCGTGATACTCATGGGCTTTGGCGTGGTCTTGAAACACTGCGCACCTGTGAAACTGCTGCTGAATCGCGTGCATTGAATGATCTCAAAGGCCCTGGCATTATTATTGCTGGCTCGGGTATGTGTACTGGTGGGCGGGTTGTACATCACCTTCGGCACAATCTCTGGAAGCCCGAGACAATGGTAGTGATTGTTGGATATCAGGCGGTTGGCACATTGGGTCGATTGTTGGTGGATGGTGCACGGCGGGTGCGGATCTTCAATGAAGAGATTATTGTGCGCGCACAGATTCATACTTTAGGTGGATTTAGTGCGCACGCTGGGCAATCGCAGCTGCTACAATGGCTAGAACCAATCGCAGCACAACAACCGCAAGTGGTTCTAACCCATGGTGAAGAGCGTGCCCGTGGTGAATTAGCTCGCCAGATCGCTGAGCGCTATGCAATCACGGTTGAACGACCACTACTCAACGATGTAATCACGCTTGGGGATAATCGTGTTTAGACTACATACGATGAGTGTCATTGCGCGAAGAGGGGGTTGGCATGCAGAGTGAGAGCCGGATCAATATGATACCGCAACAACTGCCAGCATATCAGCAGCAGGCTGAAGAGGTACTAGCTGCGTTTGGCAGCCAGCTAGAAGTTGGCCTTACAACCGAAGAAGCACAGGCACGGCTTGCACAATATGGCCCTAACGAGCTTCAGGCCGAACAACCTGTGCCGGCCTGGCGTAAATTCTTGGCACAATTCCAGGATGTTCTTGTCATTCTCCTATTGATTGCCACAGCTGTTTCGGTAGGGTTATGGTTCTATGAGCGCGATTCTGCCTTGCCATACGAGGGGATCGTGATCTTCACAATTGTGGTGCTTAATGCGTTTCTTGGTTATTTTCAAGAGGCACGTGCGGAGCGTGCGGTCGCTGCACTGCGCGCTATGTCGGCAACGACAGCCCATGTGGTTCGTGATGGCAAACGCCAGGAAATCCCAGTTGCTCTGGTTGTCCCAGGCGATATCATCGTCGTTGAGGCGGGTGATACAATCCCCGCCGATGCACGGCTCCTTCAGGTGGTTGCGCTTCGCACTGCCGAAGCTACACTGACGGGCGAGAGTCAACCAACGGCGAAGTATATTGCACCGCTCCAAGGAGAAGCTGGTGTAGCTGATCGCCGCAATATGTTATTCAGTGGTACGGCTGTTACCTATGGCCGTGGGCGAGCGGTTGTGATAGCTACAAATATGCAGACCGAAATTGGTAAGATTGCCGGGCTGCTACAGCGTACTCTCAGTGAGGAAACACCGCTGCAACTGCAACTAGCACGAACCGGCAAGCTCTTGGGCATTATGGTGCTTGTGATTGTGGCAATTGTTGTGGCAACGATTCTTCTGGTTGAGCGCGTCACAGAATTTCATGCGATTATCGATGTGTTGATCCTTGGTGTTGCACTTGCAGTTGCGGCGGTTCCCGAAGGGTTGCCTGCGATCATTACCGCAGTTCTGGCGATTGGTGTCCAACGGATGGCGCAGCGCAATGCGATTGTGCGCAAGCTCCCGGCAGTGGAAACGCTTGGCTCCGCAACGGTGATTGCATCCGACAAGACCGGAACCCTAACCAAGAATGAGATGACCGTTCGGTCTATTATTACTGCGAGCGGTCGAGTTGACATAAGTGGAAGCGGTTATGCACTGGATGGTGTATTACATCAGAATAACCGGCCAATTGCGAGCGCGCCATTACAGGCCGAGGTAACCCGAACCTTACGCGCTGCTGCTCTGGCGAATGATGCCACGCTGCAAGAGCAGGCAGGTAACAGCACAATTGCGGGTGATCCGACCGAGGGGGCACTGATTGTAGCAGCACGCAAGGCTGGGTTGATTGAATCTGTGCTGAATGAGCGCGTTGTGCGGATTGGTGAGCTTCCGTTTTCGCCCGAACGAAAACGTATGAGTGTGGTTGTCAGCGATGCGGTGCGAATGGATCGGCTATTAGTATGCATCAAGGGCGCGCCAGATGTACTGATTCTACGCTGCTCCCATGAACTTGTTGGCGAAACGGTTTTCCCGCTCACGGACGAGCGGGTTGCAGAGATTCGGGCGAGCACCGAACAGCTTACCGGCGAGGCCTTGCGTACACTTGGGGTTGCCTATCGGTCGCTTGCACCAGAAGCGCATGAAGCAGGCATTGAGCCAGATGATGCAATCGAGCAGGACCTCGTTTTTCTTGGCTTGGTTGGCATGATCGATCCGCCACGTATTGAGGTGCAGCAGGCGATTCAGCGCGCCCGCAGTGCAGGCATTCGAACGATTATGATTACTGGCGATCACCCCAAAACGGCCAGTGCAATCGCGGTTGAGCTTGGTATTCAACAGCAGCAACGTGCGATTTCTGGTACTGAACTGGAGGCGATGGATAACCACCAACTGAATGAGGTGGTTCGCACATCAGCAGTGTATGCACGCGTCAACCCCGAACAGAAGCTACGCATCGTACAGGCGCTACAGCGTAATGGTGAAATTGTTGCGATGACAGGCGATGGTGTGAACGATGCCCCTGCACTCAAGACAGCCGATATTGGGATCGCGATGGGCATTTCGGGCACTGATGTTTCAAAAGAGGCTGCGGATATGGTACTCACCGACGATAATTTTGCCTCGATCGTGGCCGCCGTTGAGCAAGGCCGAGCGATTTACGCTAATATTCAGAAGTTCCTGCGCTTTCTGCTCTCATCGAATATTGGTGAGGTGCTTACCATGTTCTTTGGCGTTGTGTTGGCGGATGTGATCGGTCTGCGTGCCATGGGTAGCGATAGCACAGCGGTGGTTTTGCCCTTACTCGCCGCGCAGATCCTCTGGATTAATCTGGTGACAGATGGCCCACCTGCCTTGGCACTTGGGCTCGATCCTGCCGATACCGATGTTATGGTGCGTCCACCCCGCGACCAGCGCTTGGGTGTTATCACCAATCAGATGTGGGCAGGAATCGTCTTGGTAGCCGTGAACATGGCCATTGGTACACTCGCTGTGTTGGATGCTTCACTGCCAGGCGGGTTGATTGCAAGTGATAATGGAAGTTTGCCATATGCGCGTACAATGGCATTCACAACGCTAATCTTCTTCCAGTTGTTCAATGTCTTTAATGCTCGTTCGGATACATATAGCGCATTTGAAGGATTGTTCCAGAACAGATGGTTATGGGCCGCACTGATACTCTCGCTAGTATTGCAGCTGCTTGTGATTTATGTTCCATTCTTGCAGGTTGCATTTGCGACGGTACCGCTCACCATGAGTGATTGGCTAGTAGTGGTTGGTGTGTCTAGCAGTGTGCTCTGGCTCCGTGAACTCAGCAAGGTACTTGTGCGCAGTATAAACCGGATGCCACCAATACTTCGACAAATAGTTGAATGATGAGAGGACGTGTGATGCCGACCACTGCTTGGATGCTCGCACCCGACCGTTGTTTTGGGGTAGATCCTGCCCAGCGCGCAATTGCGCGAGAACTCTATTCCTCTGTTAAAGGGCTGCCGCTTGTCTGCCCGCATGGTCATGTTCCGCCTGCCCTTCTCGCGCATGCGACGCATTTGGGTACACCAGCCGAATTATTTATTATTCCAGATCACTATATCTTACGGATGCTCTATAGCCAGGGAGTGGCGCTTGAAGATCTTGGCGTACCAACTCAAACAGGAGCGCCCGTTGAGCAGGATCATCGCCGTATCTGGCAGCGCTTTGCCGAACATTTCCATCTCTTCCGTAGCACTCCCAGCGGCTTATGGCTTGCTGCTGAGTTAGTCGAGCTATTTGGGGTGGAGGAGCGACTGAATGCGGCTAGTGCGCAGCGAATCTATGATCAGCTTGAGGCGCAGTTGGCTCGCCCAGATTTTTCA
>JANLSE010000269.1:0-2377 GCA_031362265.1 Roseiflexaceae bacterium | reverse complement strand
CTTTTTCCGTCCAGGTGTTCGCCCCGTCCGTGGACAGCTGTATCCGCGTGTTGTACGACAGCATCACGACGTTGCCGCTGCGAGCGGCGTTCGTGTCCGGCGGAATTCCTGACAGATTTGAGGTCTTGCCAAGGGGATCGTAATCGGAAAACACAACCGGGTCTCCCGCCCCGCCAAGCGGCGTGTCTTCTTTCCTCTTCTGGATCTGCAGGAACTTCGACTCTGCCCGCGCCGGAGCCAGCGAGCCACGAAGGGTTCCCGTAGGCACCTTCCACGGCCGGTCGTCGTTGCGATCCCCTTCCTCCCCCGATGGCTCAATGGGCGGAAACTTGCCACCCGAGACACGGTGTGGTTCCGCGCTCGCGCTATTTAGCGGCCGGCTTTCGGGTTCGCCCTCATCTTTTCGGCGCGCACGACACTTGCAATAGAAGAGATAAACGATCAACGCGATCAAGAAGACGATCGTGGTGACTATTAACAGCTCCAACAAAAGCAGGAGAGTGTTGTCCATAATGTGCCTCTTTTCTTCCTAGTGAGTCGGACTTACGATCGATGGTCATGTAATGTGGAAACTGGTCAAGTCTATTGTCTTTTAGACCTTCCTCCTTTCTCCACTGGGGGAACGTTGAGTAGGAGAGCCAACTCGTTCACTGGCGCACTAGACAAGGCGGCCTAACGCCCGCATTCACCCGCCTGCCGGAAGTGATAACCCAAAACCTCGTACTAACCCTGAGCGATGCAATGACTCTGAATTTCCGACTCGCCCCGATTCCCGCAGGTCGGCGTGCAATGCCTTGTTGGGCGCGCTGGTGGATAGCCTGAACAGTTACTCACAGGGCCGCAAGGTGTTTGAATGCAGACGGCGAGCCCCGCTCATCAAGCACTTGTTTGATCTGGAGCGCGCATTCCGTGGGCGTCAATCGTGAGGTATCCAACTCAACATCATAGATGCTCCGCGTGTGTTTATGGGCCTCATCAAACATCCAGTTGACCATTGGAAGATAGCTTGGCCAACTTCTATCTGCCCGCGCGGCCACACGCTGGTGTATCGTTTCGAGCGGGCAGAAGACACCCACGAGCCACACCGGGAATGCCTGCCACACCGTCACGATGTCCGCGACATACCTGGCGTCAGTCAAGGCATGATCGACCACTACGTTGTGGCCCATCTGAGCCAGTGTCGCGATAGTATGGTGGAGCCCGGAGATGGCGAAATTCCCAAAGGGCTGTGCCGTCTGCACGATTTTCGCTGGCGAGGCACCTTCAATTGGTATCTCCTGAACGCTATTCGTTGCTGCACCCGCCCATTCCCAGGGGAAGACCTCTAACCAAAAGAGATCAATGCCCACATGCAGATACGGGGCCGCAAACGCCCGTTGAATGGCTTTGGCGATGCTTGTCTTGCCGACGCTTGGGCAGCCGTTCAAGACAATGACGATTCCAGGCGTCGTGTCGGCCATAGGATCCCCCTTCTGAAGTTATCGGGCTGATGCAGCTCCTGCTCGTGCGCGTTCTGCTTAAGCCATTGTACTGTATCGATGTGCTGACTTCAATACCCACGCTTGAGGCGTACATCTGAGTGTTGTACTCATTCTTTCATCACAGGCTGAGAACCTAGACGCTACCGTCAATGCGGAAGGGATGCAACAGATTGCGCCCAACGGTTTGGGCATTAGCAGCGGCGCACCGATAGATCGGTATGCGTTTCGAGCCGATTCCAACCTTCACAAAAGCCCCGATCTTGTGGGCGCACAGCGCCGTCCGCTGCATGCCCATGTTAGGTCGGATTTTGCACAGAGCGGGTTTCATTTTCTTACAGCTTCGATCACGCTATATGCTGATGGTGTGGGAACAATTCGGGTCAAGTCAAATCCGGCCTCATCAAGCAAGGCGCGATACTCGGCCTCGGTACGCTCGCTACCAGTCAGAAAGAGTAACATTTCCAAATCAAGAAACTTGCTGACCGCAGGCACATTGCGTTCGGGGATAACCATCTCGACGATCAGCACTTTGCCGCCTACCGCCATCCCTGCGCGGCAATGGCGCAGGATCATCAAGCAGTCTTCATCCCTCCAATCGTGGAGAATGTGTTTGAGGATGTACGCGTCACCGCCTGCGGGGGCGGAATGAAAAAAGTCTCCGCCAACAACTTCACACCTATCGGCAACGCCGTGTGCGGCAAACATATCCTTTACGCCGGTAACGACGGTAGGCTCGTCATACAGCACGCCAGTCATGTTCGGATACGTTGACAAAATTGAGGCGAGCAGCAGCCCGTGTCCGCCCCCGACATCCACCAGTTTAGTGATCGAAGCTGTAAGAAAATGAAACCCGCTGCATGCCCATGTTAGGTCGGATTTTGCACAGAGCGGGTTTC
>JANLSE010000399.1:0-11565 GCA_031362265.1 Roseiflexaceae bacterium | reverse complement strand
TCGCGGACTTAAGTCCGCGACCCCGTCCCTGACCCTCAAAAGACTACATCACTTCAAAGGTCTCAAATACCGAAATATTGCCGCCACCCTGTAGTACTGGGCAGCCCTTGGCCATCGAGACCGCCGCATCCATCGAATCGGCGCTAATAATGGTATAGCCGCTTGCCATGGCGCTGGCTGGCAGATCGCTTACTTTGCCACTACTATTAATGCTTTTCGCTACCGGCGTGAATGGATTACCGCCATCGGCGACGGCTGCGCCAAGCGCGCCATACCAGGCCATCCATACCTGCATCACCGCCGCCTGATCTGCTTCCGTCTCTGGCATACTTCCGCCACCGTACAGCAAAAGAAACTTGGCCATGATCGTTTCTCCTTCTCTTCCTTCTCTCCTATTAAGCACAGTACGATTATAGCACAAATGTTCATTACCACAAGGAGGGCAATTCTATTGTGTGATCGTACCAAACTATTCTACCTTACTACTGTAAGGGTGTAAGACGCTGCACCAATTGAATTGTCACCTGCCATGGGTCGCGCAGAAATGCCAGGCGATCACCAGCAGCGGTGGTCTCAATCGGGGCGAAGAGCGTGGCGCCAGCCGCACCGAGCCGTGCAACCTCGGCTTCGATATCTGTGGTAAGGAATGCAAAATGCAGCATGAGCGGCGCAATTTGGGCATACTCAGGCACTGCGGCAGCCGGGTTGCGATATAGCTCGATAACGCTCATTCCAGCGGTATCAGCCAGGAAATAGGTGTGATTAGGGTTTGGCGAGTGCCGCACGATCTGCATACCGAGCTGCGCTACATACCACTGCGCCATGTTATCCGGCTCTGGCACGTTGATTGCTACATGTTCCAATCGCATAGTATATACTCCTTACTCAATTCCTTATCAATATTGTAGCCCATGGCCATATGGGAAGAGTGGTGCTGCTGAATCGTAGGGCACATCCGAGAGTTGTGTGCGTACCGCATCCATCGATAATGGCAGCTCGAAGGGTAGGTGCCCTATTGGTGCAAACCGGCCAAAGATCACATCCAGCACTGCGGCATCGCTGGCACCAAAATCAGCTAGCAGTGCGGCGCTGTGTTGGGCGATCTCTGGAATAACAGCTGGGCGATCTAGTCCGATGCAGACGATTGTTGGTGTTGCTTTGCAGATCGCAAGGATACGCCCAAGCTCTGGCTCTTTCACATCGAGATCGCCAGCGTGGAACATGCTCTCCAGGAAGCCACCATCACGGGCTTGATAGGGTGCAGCCATGCGCACAATTGCCAGATCGGCCAGTTCCGGAGTATCTACCACTTCGCCATACTGCGCCGCAACTGTCGCATCGATCTTCTCTACAAATATCTTGGGCCGCCCTTGGAGTGGCAGGATAGTCGATCCTGCGGTAACGCCATTTTTGAGCAACACAATTGCCTTGCGTTGCGCTAATTGACCAGCGGCATGAAATGCGGCATTGCCAACAACCCGCTCGGCATCATCGAGATCCAGATAGGGATGATCGAACAAACCTAAGCGGAATTTATCGCGTAGAATACGCCGCGCCGATTGGTTGATGCGCTCTTCGCTGATTTGGCCGCTTTGCACAAGCTCCACAACCAATTCTGGGCAAGACTCACCGCCAAATTGATCGAGTCCTGCCTCAATTGCCTTGCGTAGCCGCTCTACACGTGTCAGATGCTCAACCCCCCAAGCGCGGGCGACCATAACATGCCCAGCGATATTGGTATCGGTGAGCAGCCCCCAATCGCCGCATACAACCCCATCGAAGCCATATTTGCCACGTAAGAGGCCGGTGATGACCTGGTGATTAAAGCCGAAGCCGACTTCTGCGAGTTCTGTATTGATTGGCATTCCATAGTAGGGCATGATTTGAGCCGTGCCAGCCGCAAACGCGGCCTCAAATGGAATCAAATGCATATCGAACTTACCGCCAGGATAGACCTGCTCGCGGCCATATGGAAAGTGGGGATCTTCGCCATCTTTCTGTGGCCCGCCGCCCGGGAAGTGTTTGGTCATACACGCGACACTCTCAGGGCCGAGTGCGGCACCTTGGAACCCACGAATATAAGCCGCAGTCAGTGTGGCTGCCAGATCGGGATCCTCGCCAAAGGTGCCATTAATCCGTGCCCAGCGTGGTTCTGTGGCCAGATCTGCCATTGGATGTAATGCGACGCGGATCCCTAACGCAATATATTCCTGGCGGGCAATATTGGCAAACTCCTCGACGAGCTTGGCATCGCGAGTGGCAGCTAGCCCGATTGGCTCGGGCCACTGTGAGAAGTTACCGGCATGAAAGCTCGTCAGTGGGTTATTCGAAAAGGCATGGCGTGGATCGGAAGAGACTGTCACCGGGATACCAAGCCGTGTACTTTCGGCCAATTCCTGTACGCGGTTATACCAGGTAGCGGTTAGGCGCGGTGATGGCAGGGCATGCACATTGAAGTGGGTGATCTGCTTGCCTACTACTACATCGGCTACAGCCTCGCGCATAAACCCTTGCGTTGGTCGCTCCAGTGTGCCATCGGGGTTAAAACCCATGATCGTATGGAACATCAGGCCAGCTTTTTCTGTGAGCGTCATCTGTGCAATCAGATCGGCTACCCGTTCCTCGATTGGCAGACGTGGATCTTCATATGGATCCAGCCGCCCATTCTTGTTCAAATCACGCACATCGCGATCTCCAGCACGAACTGTTGCCACGGTAAGTCCCTTCCCAGTAGAACCACAGAACCAAACTACGGAACCGCAGAACCAAGAATTGCCCAGAGGGCACCCAAACCAAGAACCAAGACATTGTAAAAGAGTTACGAACCTTGTCTAAAGAACCGCAGAACCGCAGAACCAAGGACCAATACATTGTAAGAGAGTTACGAACCTTGTCTAAAGAACCAACCAGCCCTTTGCGTCTTTGCATCTTTGCGTCTTTGCGTTGTAAAGGAGTTACAAACCTTTCCTACTCGCGTAGCCCGCGCTCACGTAGTTGTGAGTCAGCCCAGGCTGCATCTTCGGGATCGAGTGCGGGCGGTGGTGGGGCACTATGATAATCAACCTGCAGATCATAGCGAGCGTTGCGGTAGATCTGCTGTAGTATCTCGGTCAGGTTTAGCACGGCATCGCGATCAGGGTAACGCAATGGTACTGGCACATTCGGCAGCGCAGTACGCAACGAGCATGGCCAGATATCAATGCGTGGGCGACGTTGAACGCGGCTGAGGAAGATAAAATATGGCATATTGGGCAGTTGCGTCGATGGTGCGATCTGTGGCCGCTGCCCACCACGTAGCAGATCGATTTCTAGTAGATGGGCCTCGCTGCGAAATAGCTCCTGACGCTTCTTCTCATATGCATCAGCACCCTCCGGGCCAGGCCGTTTGTTGGCGGGTGAAAGTACCTCAATCGCTGTTACCAGTGTCTCATCACCAACGGTACGCACTTCAACCCGCCCATAGGTGGTTGGAATCTCCATCACTGCTGCGGCAGTAAGTAGCGGTGCATCTGCAACTGTGGCAGCGCTACTCTGTGTAGCAAACGCGTCGTCACGCTCATAGATACCTACATCAGGAATTGCCATACGGATCGGCGAAATCTCAATACTCTCAAACGCAATATATGGCGTAATTAGCGCAATATAACGCGGTGTAATCTGCATCTGGAGTTGATCGCGAATTACCGTAATCATACCCGCATGGACATCCGACCAAAGGCCTGGTCGCTCCAAATAGGGATCCATTCCTGGGAAGGGCGATGGCATGGCACACCTCCGGCATGCGAAGTAGAGAACCCTATGATAGCACATTGTGTAGCTAAGCGGAGACAGGAAGATGGTGAGAAGGATTCATAGGCACTGTGGTTATACGCTTGATTACGCGCTTCGTTTGATCGACAAGAGCCGCCCACTGCCGATCTGCTCTAGGTTGCGCGCCATGCTGCCATCACCAAGCAATAGTGCGCGGATGGCCTCATGGGGTAGTGCGAGCAGTACCGAGGGCATAGTGGTAACAACATGCGCCATCGGCAAGCTGCCATGGAGCAGTTCCAGTTCGCCAAAGAATTCCTTGACGCCAATGGTGGCAATAATGCGCAGCGAGGCTGTGCCACCCTCCTGGCCGGCATCGCGAGTGAGGATCGCGGCCTGACCCTGCTGGATAATATAGAAGGTGCCACTTGGCTGGCCCTGGCGCACAACCACGGTTTTGGTTGCCAACTCGCGGCGCTCCGCAATATGGGCAAGGCCGCGTAGTGTATTACGGGGCATATCGGCAAACAGCGGCACCCGCTCCAGCAGGCGTACGACCTCGGCAGATTCAATTGCTTCGGCGGCATGCGGCGCCTGTTCGCGGCTCAGTTCCAGATATTCGGCAGCGGGAATAAACAGTAACACACATTCAATGGCGCTACGGTAGGTTACGGTGCTTAGCCGATCCTCGATCAACTCGTGGGCACCAAATGCATCACCACGGTGCAGTTCTGCAATTACTTGGTTTTGCTGCCGTACCAGCACCTCACCGGCTTCCACTACCCAAACTCCTGGTGAGGCATGGCCACTGCGCAACAGAATTGTATTCGCAGCCACGCGTTGTTCTTCAATTGTGTGTGCCAATGCCTCAAGCTCAGCATCATCACAATTAAGGAATAGATCAACCTGGCGTAGCAGCCTTAGGCGCAGCGTACGAATATCACCAAAGCTATTTGAAAGCTGGCGTGCCCAGGGCGTATCTGGAAAACATAGACGGCTGGCGGTTTCGCGCTCTGGCCAAGGAAGCGCATCATAGGCAGCCTGAATCGCACGCCGCGCAAAGACCTGTCCCGTAATCTCTTCGATCATCAGTACAGTGTAACGCAGCACTTCTGCAAAGCGGCTACCAATTTCATCCAAGGGAAGCTTAAGGATTTCTTCGCTAATGCGTGCCCGATCCCGGTCCAGGGTTACATCCCAATCGGCGGTTGCGGCAATCACATCCATCCGGTCGTCGAAGGCTCGTGCACGCCGCTCACCATACACTTCACGGAGTAAACGGTAACAACCGGCATAGGAACACTGGAAGGCACGTACTAAGCGCTGGGATTCATTAATACTTGGCACATGATCCCAGTGAATTTCATCTGGTGTAATCTGGCGCAGTGTTGCTAGATGAACCATCCATGCGGTTGCCCATAGCCCAGCGACAAACACATCTAGTGCAGGAATTGGCGCAACCAGATTTGCGAGATAGCCAAAGGTCTCGGCAAGTGTGCCGATCCACAGCAACACCCACGACCAGATCAGGCGTGAATCGCGTAAATCAAACAAACGCGGCAACATGAGTGCAAGTGCCAACGAACCAAAATAGGCTGGCGCACTCGCAACGATATGAAACACGCGTGGCGCATCTGGCCGGGCTGCTTCCGCCAAGACAAGCGCCACGCCACCAAAGATAAATGCCACAATTAATAGGATCGCTGTGCTTAATAATTCGGCGGGTGGCACGAAGCGCAATTCGACATCGAGTAGCGCGGCAAAGCCAGCCAGCAAGATAAAAACAAATGCCAGTGCTTCGGGAATGACCCAATAGGGCGTATCGAATGCGCGCATTGCAGCTGCTAGAGCTGAACAGATCGTTGTTAAAAGCAGCGCCACAAGTGCTGGGGCAATTGCCGCACCACGATAATCTGGCTGAAGGGCGATGAGTGCAGCCAGCGCAACCCCCCATAACACTGGTGCAACCCAGTAAGCCGCTGATCCTTCGATACGCGATGTTAATATCGCCATCGCAATAATGATAACAAGCCCTGCTGCCGCCAATAATTCTGGGCGGCGACCGTAACCACGTTGCACCAACCAGCCAATAGCAACTCGTACAGTGCCCCAGGCAGCCAGCGCACATGCAGCAATGATCGGAAGCACAACCACCAAGAGCAAGAGCCAACCGAGGATCTGTTCCCACCACTCGCCAATCAGTAGATTAGCGATGGGTTGCGCAAGCTGTTCTTGCCAGAAGATCGCCGCGCCAACAACCGCAACAATCGTATAGAGGATTGTAAGAACGCCATAGAGTGTAAGAATACGCTCCTCGCGCGTAAACCCGCCGATGCGATTGGTGATCTTCTTCCAAAGAGGGCCACCCACGAATGCTAATGCCCGGCGTCGCAGATCGGGTAACCGTAGTACATCAACCAAAATGAAATAGCCGTCTAGCTCCAGGAGTGGGTTGGCATTGAAGGCAACCGCAACATAACAGGCAACCGTCAGCTTGAAGAGCAGTGCACCAAATGCTGCTAGGAATGGCGTTACTTCACCACGAGCCAGGGCGAGCGCCGCAAGGGATGCAATACTGCCGATGAGAAGATCCGACATCGGCCCAGCCGCTGAGACAAGAATACGCGCCTGGCGTGGCGAACGCCACATATCACTCGTATCGACATAGGCGGCTGGCATGCCAAAATAGAGCATCACACCGCCACCATGCAGGACACGCCCAAAGTGCTTGACTGCCAGTGCATGCGAGCTTTCATGGCACACAAATGAAACCAAGAGCATGACCCATAGCCCAACCAGCCCAGCAACAACTGAGCCATCGAGACTCAACACCTCGTAGTTAGAAGCTAACCCACCAAAAAACATTCCACCAAATGCGATCAACCCAGCAATCACAGTGATTGCCCAGAGTACCAAAAACCCCCATGTAAACAACATCCAGCCAAACACGCGATAGATCGCCGCATAGATTGCATCCACATTTGGTAGCGGGAACGTTCTGCTTGCCAAAACGCGCAGAACACGACGCCCCCAGCCTTCGGCGGTGCGATCCTCAAGGCCATGTTCCAATGCCGTATAGAGTTTGGTGGATTGCTCGCTCAGGAACCCTTCGTCCTTCAGAAGCGTTACCAGATCGCCAACTGGAACAAGCTGCTGATGGTGAAGGAAGGCCCATGTCGCTAGTTGTGCAACGGTCTTTGTGCCATCCATCTGCCGCCATATATCACATTCGATTGGTGTGAGCCGTAGGTAATTCCCATGGGGTGAACAGATCACAAAAAAGGCTTGCTCGCCTTCGGTTAACGGTTCTGCTGCAACATCCGGAATAGCTTGCGGGCAGTAACGTGTGACATCGCTATGCTCCTCTAAATAGGCCCACATGCCGGTTGAACCCGCCGTTTTCGCGAGGGTCAACGAACGTTGCAGGCCACGCCAAACATCACCAGCGTTGGCGGATACATCGGCGCGTTGGGTGAGGGCATTCCACATGGCATACTCCATGACAAACCGCAGAACCGCAGAACCGAGAACCAAGAACCACAGAACCGAGAACCGAGAACCAAGAACCAAGAACAAATGGCCCAACCAACCCATGGTGCACTGAACCAGGCCCAGCATTGTCCATCATTGCGGGCGAACACGAGGTTCGCTTCTACAATGGCCAATCAGCGCGATCAATGGCGATCATCGTACTGGCGAACCTTGTGTTCGCCCGCGCCGTGAATCGCAGAATCAAGAACCGTTCGCATGCGCACATGCTCCTGCGCTCTTGCGCTCCGGCGTTCCAATGCTCACATGCTCACATGCTCCATCACCTATTCTAGCATTCGTTATAATGAACGTGATTAGTGCTTACGATTGCGGATCGGAGAGCATTGATTGGTAGATTGCATAATAGCGTTGAGCAAGTGCTGCTTGGGTATAGTGGGTGAGGACACGCAAGCGACCGCGGCTGGAGAGATCGGCACGCAACGCTGGGCTTGAATAGAGCTTATGAATCTGTGTAACCAATCCTGGGATATTGCCCTCCGCGAAGATCAGACCTGCGTCTGCGACGACATGCGGGATCTCACCAGAGTTTGAGCCGATTACTGGAATGCCACAACTCATTGCCTCAACAAGCACACGCCCGAATTGTTCCTTCCAGTTACGAGTGGTTCGTGAGGGTAGAACCAATGCATCGAGCGCATGCAGTTCAGCGGGGACATCACTTGCCCAGGAACGAATTTCCACCCGTCCGATAAGCCCTAATGCTACGATACGTGCCACTAATTCTGCGCGTTGGCTGCCATCGCCAATCATGCGCAGCTGTATCTCACGTGGTAACTGAATCAATGCATCAAGCAAATCGAGCAGCCCCTTCTCTGGTACGAGCCGCCCGAGATAGCCAAGTGTGAAGGCATGCTGGAGCGTTGGATGTTGGAGTCGGGTACCCTCTGGGTGTAGCATTGGAACGAGAACCTGCCGACTTGGATCCGCAGCCATGTGGTTTTCTGACTCCTGCTTTGGTGCAAACAACGTCGGGTCAACACCAAACTGTGGGATGACGCTCAGTGGCCCACGATAGCCATGCTGACGGATGATTGCTTCGGCCTCACGATTTGCTGCCAGCGCATGGGTGGCGTGGCGAAACGAATAGCGTTCGAAGAGACTGAATGGTGGCGGATACCTGCGCGCAATATTGGCATAGTTGTAGAAGCAGCAGCGAGCGCCAGTTGCAACGCCAATGCGCATGGCCTGGAAGGTTGCCAGATTGAACGACTCTTCGTCAATATGGAAGACTTCAGGGCGCAGTGAGTTTACCAACGAGCCCAGTGTTGGGTAGAAGTGCATGTGGTGGCGACCGTTAAGCGAAATCGGTAGCGCAACCAATTGATAGCCGCGTGTAAAGCGCCGCTCTAAGTGTAATGTGCCAACCCGTGGCTCACGCCAGGAATCGGGCACAGCAACCGTCAGATCGACCCCAGGCAACGCGGCCAGTTCTTCGCACTTCTTTTGATACGGCCCGCTAACGAGAGCCTTGGAAAGCATCAGGATGCGCATAACGTAGAAGCACTGGAGCAATGGAGGATTCTGGGTTCAGTATACCACGATAGCACACTGTTTCATATTGCACACTTGTGCTATAATGGGATTGTTAGGGCGTGGGATGCCATGGTCGAAAACGCTGGAAATCCGCGTTTACAGCATGCGTGATGGCGTGCATAACTGAGACGCACAAAGGGGGATGTATGAGTGGTGTACGGGTACTGGTTGGAACGCGTAAGGGCGCGTTTATTCTGATGTCGGACAGCAAACGGGTGGAATGGGATGTCAGCGGACCACACTTCGGCGGCTGGGAAATCTACCATGTCAAGGGTTCTGTGGTAAACCCAAATCGGCTGTACGCATCGCAATCAACCGGCTGGTTTGGCCAACTCATCCAGCGATCAGATGATGGCGGCAAAACCTGGGAACCAGTAGGGAATGAGTTTGGCTACGCGAGTGTACCTGGCACCCACCAATGGTACGATGGTACGCAGCATCCCTGGGAGTTCAAGCGTGTCTGGCACCTTGAACCGTCGCTGAGTGAGGCCGACACTGTTTACGCTGGTGTTGAAGATGCCGCACTCTTCCGCAGTACCGATGGTGGCAAGACATGGCATGAGCTTTTGGGGCTGCGCACGCATACCTCAGGGCCATCCTGGCAACCCGGCGCTGGCGGGATGTGCCTGCATACCATCATTCTGGATCCCAACAACCCACAGCGTATCTTTGTCGCAATCTCAGCGGCTGGAGCCTTCCGCAGTGATGATGGTGGCACTACATGGCAACCAATTAACCGTGGTCTGGTCTCGGACTTTATGCCGGACCCAGAGGCTGAGGTTGGGCATTGTGTGCATAATTTGGCCATGCACCCCGCACGGCCAGATGTGATCTTCATGCAGAAGCATTGGGATGTGATGCGCAGCGACAATGCTGGTGGGTTGTGGCATGAGGTTAGTGGCAATCTCCCATCCGATTTTGGTTTTCCAATCGCGGTGCATGCCCATGAGCCAGAGACGATTTATGTCGTTCCGATCAAGAGCGACTCGGAGCACTTTCCGCCCGAAGGTAAGCTGCGTGTCTACCGTAGCCGAACTGGCGGTAATGAGTGGGAGGCATTGACGAACGGCCTGCCACAGAGCGACTGCTATGTGAATATTCTGCGTGATGCTATGGCGGTGGATAAGCTCGACTCATGCGGGATCTATTTTGGCACCACTGGCGGGCAGGTGTATGCATCTGCCGATGGTGGCGATAGTTGGAATGCGATTGTTCGCGATCTACCAGCGGTACTTTCTGTTGAAGTGCAGACACTCGCATGATCCGAGTGTATCTACCAGCTCATCTGCGGAATCTCGCGCGCACGAGTGGCGAGGTGCAGCTTCAGATCGATGGCCCTGTGACACAGCGTAGCATTCTGGATGCGCTCGAAGCTGCGTACCCAATGCTACGTGGAACGATTCGTGATCACGCCACGCAGCGCCGCCGTTCGTTTGTGCGCTTCTTCGCTTGCGAGGAAGATTGGTCGCATGAGTCGCCAGATGCGCCACTTCCTGATGCAGTTGTGCGCGGGGCTGAGCCTTTCATGATCGTTGGTGCGATTGCGGGGGGCGTGTAGGGAGCGCAGGAGCGCAGGAGCGCAAGAACGCAAGAACGCGAGAGCATTTGGCTGTTTTGCGTTCTGCGCTAGCTTGTCTCTTTATCTCGCCATCGCCATGCGATACACATCTAGTGTGGCAGTGGCAGTATGATGGTAACTGAACTGCGCAGCGCGTGCTAGGCCACGACTGCGCAGTTCGCTCTGTAATGCTGGATCGTCAAGAAGCTGCTTGAGTGCTTCTGCCCAGGCTGCTGGTTCATCCGCAGTAACACAAATCGCCGCATCGCCAACGACCTCTGGCGTGCTGGAGGCATTTGCTGCAATCACTGGTGTTCCGCAAGCCATGGCCTCAAGTGGCCCTAAGCCAAAACCCTCATAGCGCGATGGGGCCGCGAAAACCTCAGCGGCGCGATACAGCAGCGGATTATCGGCGGTAGGCACATCAATGCGTGATACCCAGGCTTGGGCTCCTTCCGCAGCGATCACCGCATCCAGATCTGGAAACAGGCGTGGATCGCCACCCAGCGCGCGGCCTGCAATCACCAGCAATACTTCCGGTCCACCCGCACGGCGCATAGCCGCAAAGCCACGTATAAGCGTTGCGACATTCTTGCGCGCATCTAGCCCACCCACATAGTACACAAATCGTCCGCTGATCCCATAACGTGCAGCCACTTCTGCACGCGCCATGGCTCGATCATCTGGTGTGTATTGTGCACCCGCAGCAAGTGGGGTGACAGTCATATCTTCGGTGGGAATGCCAAGCACACGCACAATATCGCGCTGCGAAGCATGTGAAATCGCCACAACATGGGCGGCACGGCGTGTGGCGGCCACCACTAAGCGCATATAAGCGCGCACAGCCGCACTGCCACGATATTCAGGCAGAATTAGCGGGATGACATCCAACACTGATACCACAACCGGCACACGGCTTAGCAGCGGTGGCGCGAAATATGGCACATGTAACACATCCGCGCCTAAACGGCTTGCCGCCAATGGTACAGCAATCTGTTCAAACCAGAGCTTAGCGAGGTTTGGCGATAGACGGGTAAGGCGAGGCGGTGATAGGGTGATCGATTGGACGTTAGGGTATTGAAGCGATGGAACATTGGAATGTTGGAACGTTGGAGCATGTGAGCGCACAGCGCACAGCAAACCTTTTACGCTATGCGTTGTGCGCTGTGCGT
>JANLSE010000396.1:0-1570 GCA_031362265.1 Roseiflexaceae bacterium | reverse complement strand
GGATAGAGACCACCGCGCGGATCAAACTTGACCCTACCAAGCCATTCATTCCAGTTATTCTGATAACGGCGCGTGGCGATCAATCTTCAAAGGTAGAAGGGCTCGATTCTGGCGCCGATGACTTTTTGGTCAAGCCTGTTGATCTGACTGAGCTTCAGGCGCGCATTCGTTCGCTCTTACGGTTGCAGCGCAGCCGCCGCTCATTACGGGCCGAGCAACGTAAAACAGAACTCTTACTCCATCTGACCCGATCCTTAAGCACGACCCTGGATTTTGATCAACTGCTCTCACATTTTCTCAATCGGCTCGCAGATTCGGTTGGTGCCATGCGTGCCAGCATAATTCTGGTAACCGAAGAGCAACCGCGCTTATTTTCTAGCACGGGGTATCGCTCGAATATTGCACTTGAAGAGATTTTACGCAGTGGCGTTGCTGGCTGGGTTCTGCGTGAGCGTCAGCCCTTAATTATTGAAGAGACGCGTAGCGACGAACGCTGGATCGCACGCACGCCAGCTCAGCAGGTTGTTCGTGCGGTGGTAGCAGCACCAATTATGCGCGATGATCGTGAGCTTGGGGTTGTGACACTGATGCATCATACTCCCGGCTATTTTACCGAAGAGCATATTGATCTGCTTCGCTCAGTGGCGACGCAGTGTGCGTTTGCACTTGATAATGCACGCTTATATCGTGAAGTCGAGGATGAGCGTGGGCGTCTGAATGCGGTATTGCGTGGTGCGGCCGATCCAATCTTGCTGATCGATCCACACGATCGATTGGTTCTCGCTAATCGTGCTGCGATTGAACGCTTTGATCTCAGCGAGGCAATTGGTACCCAGATTGACGCACTCAATCTGCATCCGGATTTGCTTCGGGCACTTGATCAGAGTGTGGCGATGACAGGCGTGCCCCATGAAGTGTTACTTCCCGATGGCTCGACCTTTAGTGTCAGTGTCGCCTCGGTTTATGTGGGTGCAGAGAATGAACTGATCGGGCGTGTCGCGGTGATTCAGGATATCACGGCTAGCCGCGAGCTTGAGCGGCGTGAGCAGGAGCGCTTACGGAATGTGTTCCGCCGCTATGTTTCACCCCAGGTTGCCGAGGAGGTGCTTGCCGGTGGCGTTGATTTTGGCGAACCTGCCGAGCGCGATGTAGTTGTACTGTTCGCTGATATTCGTGGCTATACGACCCTAACAGAAGGGTTACCGCCGCGTGTGCTTGTCGAGCAGGTACTCAATCGCTATTTTACTGTCATGACCGAAGCGATGTATCGCCACGATGGTACGATCGACAAATTTATGGGCGATGGCATCATTGGCCTGTTCGGTGTTCCGATTGCACGCCCAGATGATGTCCAGCGCTCACTGTTTGCGGCTGTCGAGATGCAGCGTGCCTTTACGGCGCTACGTAAGGCATGGCGCATTGAGCTTGGGCGCGAAATCGGCATTGGCATCGGGCTGAGTTATGGGCGGGCGGTCGTTGGCAATATTGGCTCAGAGCAGCGCCTGGATTACACTGTGATTGGTGACGTTGTTAATACCGCGAGCCGACTTAATGGCCTTGCCGAAGCAGG
>JANLSE010000350.1:0-4469 GCA_031362265.1 Roseiflexaceae bacterium | reverse complement strand
GCGCACCAATCTCATTGTTAGAACATCATGCTGCCATGATAGCACAAACCGCTACTAGATGTATCCATCAGTCATACTTCTGGCTGGTACTACCCCATCGGTTGGGGTATGCCTAGGTAGGATGATCGTGCTATTGAGAATGGGGGGTGGCTAAGGTATGATAATAACAAGAAACGCGCTCGGTTAACAATAGTGAGGTTGATACACGGCATCCTCTTACCACCCCTACATCCTCTATACCCTCATATACCCCCTTGATCAACATCACTCGGTGAGCGCTTCAGAAAGTAAGACGGCGGGAGGGCAAACGCCCCCGCCGTCTTCGTTTTTGCCCATATCTACTAGCGATCGCGTCTGCGCTTGCTTCCCCAGCCAGTAAGCGCCAATAGCCCAATTGCACCAACCACTGCAACAATAAAGCTACGCATATTAAAGGCGAAGCTAAACTGATTACCGGTGACAAGCTCAATCACAAACCCGCCGACAAATGCGCCTACTACGCCAATGACGATATTCGTGATACATCCCTGGCGCTCATTCGTACCAGCGAGCAGACTTGCGACCCAACCAGCCAACGCGCCAAAAACAACCCACGCAACAATACCCATCTGAAGCCTCCCATTGTCTACATTTATCCCGCTACATGGCGGTGCTATCATACCCGACGTTGTGACTCACGCTGATGTTGCATTCAGGAAGGTTGCCAAGCCGATAGTTGGCGCGTATACTACAGCCACACTACCCACGGTGAGAGGAGAAGCCCATGATAACCACATCTTTTCGTGCTGCGCCACTCAAGCTGGTACGGCCGCGCGATGGTGCCGAGCTTGATCTTAGGCCGCTTCAAGGGCTGTGGACAGAGGAGCAGTACCTCAAGCTTACCGATCATGCGCGTATACTTGTAGAGTTCACTGATGGTGATATTGAGGTACTGCCAATGCCAACTGATTTACATCAACTTCTATTACTCTACATCTACGATCTGTTTCGCGCAACGGTTCAACCGCGTGGTGGGAAAGTAATGCTAGCTGCACTTCGCGTTCAAATTCGTGAGGGGAAGCAACGTGAGCCAGATTTACTTCTGCTACTAGATGCCCATGATCCACGCCGTCAGGAACGCTTCTGGCTTGGCGCTGATCTAGTTGCGGAAATTGTGAGCTCAGATGATCCCGAGCGCGATACTGTCGATAAGGTTGCCGATTATGCTGAGGGTAGCATTCCCGAATATTGGATTGTGAACCCACTCGATGAGACAATTACCGTCCATACATTAGTCGATTCGGCCTATGTGGTCCATGGGGTTTTCCCGCGCGGCACGCAGGCGACTTCGGTGCTGTTGCAGGATTTTGCGGTTGATGTGAATGCTGTATTCGATGCAGAATAAGCGCGATATGAGAGAATAATGATCACTGAGCAAGAGATTAGCACAGCACGTGTGCCATTTGCTGGGCAGGATATTCCACCAGAGAATTTACTGATGGCATGCGTTCACTGTGGTTTATGCCTGCCTGCCTGCCCGACCTACCGCGAGACAGGCCTGGAGATGTTCTCGCCGCGCGGCCGCTTATACCTGATGCGTGCGGTTGGCGAGGGCCGGATTGGTATGGAGAGCGAAACATTTCAGGAGCAGATGAGCGCCTGCCTAAACTGCCGTGCCTGTGAGGCGGCATGCCCAAGCGGTGTCCAATATGGTGCGATTCTCGAAGCATCACGAACCCAGATCGAGCAAGCCCGCAACGAAGGGCAGCTGCCTCCAGCTCCGGTTTCAGTTCGAGCGGCGCGTAGCGTAGTATTCGGCATGCTATTCAAGAATATGCGAATCTTCCGGGCCTTCTCGCGCGCTCTGTGGCTGTATCAGCGCAGTGGAGTGCAGGCGCTCGCCCGCCGCCTTGGAATATTGCGTCTACTCCGGCTCCACGAAGCTGAGCAATTGCTGCCGCGTATTAGTGATCAGTTTAGCGTGCCACAGGGCCAGGTATTTCATGCCCCTGAGCCTGCTCAGCGGACGGTAGCGCTGGTTACGGGATGTATCATGTCTACCGCATTTGCCGATGTGCATGCGGCGACGATTCGTGTATTGCGCAAGAACGGCTGCCATGTTGTGTTGCCAGCCGAGCAAGGCTGTTGTGGCGCACTCCATTCACATGGTGGTGATCTCAATGGCGCACGCGAGTTGGCACGTAAAAATATTGTTGCATTTGAGGGTCTTCAGGTCGATGCGATTGTCGTGAATGCGGCTGGTTGTGGCTCGACGCTCAAGGAGTATGGGCATTTACTGCACGACGACCCAGCTTGGGCCGAACGGGCGGTGGCGTTTTCGGCCAAAGTACGTGATATTAGTGAATATTTGGATGGCCTGGCGCTTAATACACACGACATGCGCCCGGTGAACTTGAATGTAACCTACCAAGAGCCATGCCACTTGGTTCATGCCCAGCGCATCAGCAATGCACCGCGTAAGTTGATGCGAGCTATTCCTGGCTTGACACTACGCGAGATGCCAGAATCCTCTATGTGTTGTGGCTCGGCCGGAATCTATAATGTAACCCAGCCCGAAATGGCTGCACGTCTTGGTCGCCGTAAAGTCGATAATGCACTCACAACCGGTGCAGACATTATCGTGACGGCCAACCCTGGCTGCCATTTGCAGCTTACTGGTGAACTGCGCACACGTGCCACGCAGACCCAGGTGCTTCATATTGTGCAGCTACTGGATCTCGCCTATGCCACAGCTTAGGGCGAACGCGAGGCTGGCTCATGGGCCTTCAGAGGGGAATGGATGGGTAAAGGTTACTCCACCACTTGCACTCCAGCTACACCCAATGGCAATTCGACAAGCTGTCCCGCTCCCCGAATCGCCTCCGCGACTGGCTCGTTATGCCCGACTTCCGACTCTGGATCGAGCAAGGCGTACATGCAATCGCCGCCACCAGCGCCAGAAAGCTTCGCACCTAATGCACCAGCAGAACGTGCAGCAAAGATCAGATCCGCAAGTGGCGGAGTATTCACCCCAAGCGCATCGAGCAGACCCTGATTGAGATCGATCAGATCGCCAAGCCGAGCCCATTCACCACGCTCAAGGGCTGGCCGCGCCATTGCCGTAATTGCTCCAATTGTGGCAAAGATACGCTCCACGATCTCTGGATGACGCTCTCGCAATACACTTACTCCATCGACAAAGCGGCGGGTGCTGACCTTGGCACCGCTGTAGCCGATCAGCAACGGCAATGCTGGCACTTCCAAGCGCTCTATCGCGGCTCCACCGGTTTCAAACCAAAGCGTGCCGCCATAAATAGCCGCAGCAACATCAAACCCGGAGCCTTTGCCTTGAGCATCGAGCACTGCACCATATGCCAGATCGAATAGCCTGCGCTCATCCAAGCCCAGCCCATAGAAGGCGCTAAGTGCTGCGGCAGTTGCAACCGTGACCGCAGAGGAACTGCCTAGGCCATAGCTTAACGCCGGGCCATCGGTAGTGATCCGTAAACCAGCTCTCACTCCAGCCATTCGCACCGCGCGTGCCGTTACTGCCTCTACGAAGGATGTCTCTAGCTGGAGCGATTTCCCAAGCTGTGCGAGCGCAATATGGTGTTCTGCGCCACGCCCACGTAGCCCAGGAGTAGAGATGATAATATCAGTGCCTTCAATCGCTTCTACTGATGCACTAACATAGAGCCCGACGGTCGTAACAATACAGGGGTAACCATGGACAACCGCATGCTCGCCAAAGAGCATGAGCTTACCGGGGGCGCTGGCGGTGGTTTTGTTCATAGGTGTAGCATTGGAGCATTGGAGCATTGGAGTGCTAGAGCGATGGAACGATGGAACGATCAGGCGGTGGAACATTGCGTTTTGCGTTTTGCGCTTCATTGCTTCAATGTTTCATTGCTTCCCGGCTTTATTGCTTCATTGCTCAACACTCGTGCTCCTGCACCTGGTTCATTGCGCATCAATTGCCAATCGCGCCCTTCGCGTTGGGCGGCAAGCTCCTGGACAGCATGCGTGACCTCTGCGGCATGTTCGGCAAGACAGAGTAGGTGAACGGTTGGCCCGGCATCAAGGGTGAAATAGACTCCTAACCCACTTGCGCGCCATTCTTGGACAGCCGTAAGGATTTCGAGCGTATCGGGCTGCCAATAATAGACACCCGATCGCCATGCGCCATCAGCGACATGTGCCGAGGTCATGGCAATCGCATGCATAGCTAATGCCTCGGCCTCTGTTTCACGTCCAAAGGTTTCAAAATCACGATCAAGGATTGCATGGCGGATATTGGCAATCCGTTCTGGAAGGCCATTTAGACGAGTTTGTGAGAATTGGCTACCAAGTGCGAGTTGATGCCCTTCAGAAGAAGAGACCATCTTTGGCTCCGTTGAGACAATTACCGCCAGATCAACAATCGGCCAGTGCTCGGGCGGAGCAATTTGGGTCGCGAATGAATCTTCATTATTTGTGCCAGCATGCCATTC
>JANLSE010000307.1:0-11381 GCA_031362265.1 Roseiflexaceae bacterium | reverse complement strand
CTCGCCGGATTGCCTGTACCTCACCTGCTACAGTTCTGGTAAGTGCGCGTCTGAATGCCTGCTCAAGTGTATTGATCTGGCCGCGTAGATCTTCATCAGCAGTTTCCGCGAACATGGTGCGTAACTCACGTAGCACAAAGCGCTGAGCAATTGTGAGACTAATGGTATGTTCCTGTTCAACTTGGCGTTGCCAGGCTTCCTGGGTAAACATGCGCAGTGCATGTGCAATCTGAGTGTTGTGTCCCTCACCAACAGGAAAAGTGGGCTCACCCTTATCGCAACGTAATAGGTTGAGAATCGTGGAAAGATCACGCGATATAATCTCACCATTGGGATTCAGTAGCATCAATTGTTGGTATTGGCCAGCCTGACAGTGAATAATTCGTCCGCCAATCGACCGTGACCGTCCAGTCCGGATGCCATTACGGAGTTGCATAATACGTTCAAACTCCGCTGGATCATCCTTGCGTAGCTGGCGCAGGAACTCCTCAGCCTCATTGAGGCCGATCATGCCATCATCTTCATCATCCAGAACTTCAGCCTGTTCACCAGTGTAGATCGCGTACATTGCGCGCTCATTAAGTACCTCTCCTGGCTCCAAAACCGCCTCATCTTCGCCAATTGTCTCGTGAATTTCACGGATGCGACGGCGGAGTATTTCGTGGAGCCCAAGATTGCGCTCCAATGCGCGCTCTGGTAGGAAATTGAGGCCATAAATCGTCATGTACTCAGTTCCAATTCGATCGATTCGCCCAAAACGTTGAATCAGGCGTACTGGGTTCCAGTGTAGATCATAGTTGATTACCGTATCACAGTCCTGAAGATTGAGTCCTTCTGAGAGTACATCAGTTGCGATCAGAATGTTGATTGGAGTATCACTCTGTCGCAGCACGAGTTGCGGGTTTGCGATTGGAGCGAAGCGAGCTACAAGGCGGCCTTTATCGCGGTCGTTACTAAATACAACTTCGATTCCAGGGTCATGACGTTCAGGGTTGATCGCCTGATAGAGATAGCGTGCAGTATCGGCATACTGTGTGAAGATCAGGAGCTTACGATGACGTGGCCATGTTTGAAGATGCTCAATCAGGCGTTGAAGTTTTGCATCTTGAGCAATCGTAATCGGTGTAACAAGTGCCAGCATTTCTTCGAACATACGGATGTCATGTGTAATATCGTCTTGCAGCACACCGATCTGAAAATCTTTGGCTGAGTAACGCTCACTAACTGATCGAAGCGCATCAACAAGGGTATCTTCATCATAGCTATCAGCCTCATGAAGGAGCAGGGCTGCTTCCTCACCCGCTGGTACAATTCCCTGGCTCAATGCATTCAAAAATGCGCGATGGGTTTTCAGCATGCGGCGCAGCGTCTCACGGAACGCACACACACTCGATTCAAAGCGTTTAAACAGCATGGTGCGAATCAGGCCGCGCAAATTGGCACCAGCACGCTGAAGATCTGCATAGGGCGGCTGGTTGCGTTTCGTGGGAATGACATAGCGCCATAAACCGTAGCGCCCGTACCGGAGTGCTCGTTCGGGTTGCGATTCGTCGCTAGATGCATTACCGCCCATCGCACTACGCAGATGATCGTAGAGACCGCTGTAGGTATCTTCGATACTATATTCGATTGTCTTCAGATCTCGGCGCGGAAACTGCTGCTTGCGCCCACCAACCTCAACATACGCACGGCGCTGGTTGGAGCGGTACAGCCCGACCTGATCTGGATCAAGGCGTTGGTTCGTCTCCGCGTCAAAGCCATACCAACGCAAAATATGTGTACGCGTGCGCCGTACCAGGATCGTCGAGAGCAGTTCGGGGAGGCTACGGCGCCCCTCCTCGACCAAGCTAAAATACTGGCGTAGGTTTGGCGGATCGATTGGCAGTGTCGTGATATCGCCACTATGGAACAGGCGGATCTGGTTGTAGATATCCCAGGCATTACGATTGCGCGGCGTTGCGGTTAGTAACACACAGCGCCGCCCGCCTTCAAGATACTGCTGGAGTATAGAGTAGCGCTGCGAACCCGGGTTACGAAAGTTATGGCTTTCATCAATCAGCACAAAGTCGCGATCTTTGTAGCGTACATCACTGAGGAGTGGGTTGTCTTCACCTTCACTAAGCCGTAACATGCCAATTGAGATAACATGCGCATTGAGTTGATAGATCTCGTTATAGCGTTCCCACATCTGTACCAGCGGCTTCGGGCAGATAATCAGCGAACGTGCGCGATCCACACGCTCAAAATGCTTGACAATGGCGGCACCAACATAACTCTTGCCCAGGCCAACCACATCGGCAACAAAGCAGCCGCCATAGCGCCCAATTGTCTGAACTGCTTGTCGTACTGCCACACGTTGGAAATCTGCAAGCCTTGATGTGATATCATCGTTCCACAAAAACACGCCCTGCGCAGGATCGTCGAGTCGATCACGAACCAGCGTGTAAAGTGTTTTCATGTAAATATCGTATGGTGTTGGCTGTGAAAGCGCCCACGATTGCCGCAACTCATCCATCAGCGCAGCATCAAATGGATCAGCATCATTCCACAGTTGTTCAAACCAATGGCTGAGCTGAGCATGGTTCTCGGCTCCATGGACGATCACATTGAGTTCGGTGTTATGGCTGATCCCACTGAGTGTGAAATTGGAGGAACCGACGATCGCGACACCTGGTTCGATGCGGGGAAGGGCACGCCCAGCAGCATCATATGCCTGGGCATAATCGAAGATATAGGCTTTAGCATGTAACCGGCCACGATTATAGACTCGCACCTTTAAGCGGCCAGTTGCAATTAGTTCCACCAGCGTTGCGACCAGTTGTTCACCTGCGTCGGTTTGCTCCATGAGCTCGACTGCCTCACGGACACCATTCGTGGTTGCGCTCATGCGCGCCGCAATATCGGCCCGTTTAGGGTAGAGTTGTGCCTCTATGGCATCACGCACAGGCTCTAGGCGGCGGTAGCCCTCGCTGATCTGCTCAATCGTCTCACGGTTGGTGGTGTTGCCAATCAGTAGCCGCAGCTCGCGCAGGTTATAGAGCTGATCACGCAGTGGTTCCAGCCCAGAGAGAAAGAAATAACCCACCGCGAATTTGGCTGCCTCGCTGGATGGGAAACGCCGCGCCAGCTCTTCAACAAGCTTGAGATCGCGGTTATCGATAATGTCGTGGGGCATGCGACTCACTACAATGTCAGATCGTCAAGCACCAAGATCTGAAGTTCCTGTATACGGCGAAGCCTAGCATCATTCGTGAGAAACGCCTCACAGCCTTTGGCGAGTGCTGCGGCTATCTGAAGCGCATCAGGCGTACGCAAACGATAGCGTGCGCGTAACAGTGCTGCATGGTCAGCAATTGGTGGTGTAATATCAATAAGTGTGAGATTCCGTGAGTGGAGAAGGTATGAGCGATATTCTTCTTCAACCACTCTATTACCAACTTGGAGTGGTTGAGTAAGCACTTCGGTTAGTGTGATGACCGCACTATACCCCATAATGATACCGACATCTACTTGACGAAGGATTGCGCGAACACGATCAATATAGATTGGGTGTCGTTCGATGAAATAAATCAGTGGTGCTGAGTCGATTCCAAGCCGTGTAATATGTGCCAGAGCGTCAGTCATTGAAGTCATGGGCGATGATCCCATTCATCACGAAGCATATCGACGTATTTTTGGGCATCAACACCCTGCCATAGCTCTGCACCAAGCCCTTCGAGTTCCATGATGCTACGGGTTGGTGTTGCTATTGGCTCAGCCGCATCTTGTGCGATCAGCACCAATAGCCGTAGCCGATCTGCTTGTGGAAGCGGCTTGATAGTCGCTTGATAGAGCTCTTCAATATTGATTGCCATGGTGTGGCCTCCATACCAGATTATCGACAATACAGCAGAATCCCTTCGCGCACAATCGTTGCTGGGAGTGAAGCAACTAAGTGAAGCCGTTTATCAAACTGCTCAAGATTCCAAACCAAAATATCCTTGGCGACTGGGAAGCTTTGTAACGCCTGATGTGCAATTTGGCTATGCTCATAGCTTGGCCGATCCGACTCAGTAACGACTACCATAAAATCATAGTCGCTATCCAGGAGATGATCGCCACGTGCATGTGAGCCAAACAGATAGACACGCTCAGGATCGAATGTTTCCACTAGGCGCTGTACCATGGCCAGAACATGATCGGGCATGGTAGCTGGAAGCTGCCCTGGATGTTCGCTGACCTGATTGGTGATTGTGATAGTCATGCGCGCCTCCTACCACCACATTATAGCACGCCCGATCCAATCGCAGCATTTATACTGGTGGTGGATACGTGCGATTCTCAAGCTTCTCGAAAAGCCAGGAGAGCAGGCAGAGAAACTTCAGCGCAGTGTGGCGCTTGCCAAAGCGATTTTGAAGGAATGGAAGATCAGCAGGGGCATGAGCAAGTGGGTTGCGAACGGCGGCAACAATACCTTCAATAAGATAGTGATAGCCGTCTTGCTCATTCTTCTCAGATGCGGTTACATAGTTATTCAGGCGAATCTGCGGTGGACCAGGGTTTATACAGAGTGCCGTCTTCACCATTGGTCGATCATTGATCTGGCTGGCGAAGAGAAGGCCATTTGTCCGTCCAATGTCGCGGATTTCATCGATAAGTATTTTGACCGCTTGATCCACTGCAATTGGGTAATCATGGTTTATGATTCGCTCATAGGCAGCACGTTGGATTTGTGGGTGGATGTCCATTGAGCGAAGTAAGCGCAGCATCGTTGCATCATCTTCTTGCCCAACCTCAGTTGCATCTGGTAGGAAATAGTGTTGTAGATCGGGTATTGATTGAAAGGCACGATGTCGTGAGATAACCCGCACCTTGCCTGTATCACCATTATGTCGCCGTCCATAGGCCAAAAGTTGTGCCGAAAAAAGGCTACTCGCATCATTACCAAAGTAGGCACGTTGTATCTCATCAATCAGTGGTTTATCCAGGCTCTCAAAATGATACTCAAGAATCTCAACCATGTTTTGTTCGAGACGCTCGCGCACGGCACTTGAATTAGGTAAGGTTTCTATCTGCTCTTCCAGAATGCCGATTCGCCAGCGCTGGTCGATCAGGCGTTCTGCGAAATTCGGGTTACTATCGAGCCAGCGCGTAAGTGGCGTTTGTGCATTGAGATCAAGCAAGGTGGGGCAATCCCACTGCGCGGCGTCCTCAGGGAGTTGGTCGATTGATACGCTAGGGAATATTGTTGTAGGCATGCGTTATACCCCCTGAGGATCGTACAACCGCGCCACCCGCTCATCGATCTCGTGCTCCCAGGCAGTTCGATCCAACCCGCCAGCATCTAAACAGCGCTGCACCAATACTTCGATTGGCTTGCGTTCCTCAGGTGAGGCCTGCACAATTGGTAGCAGTTCTACAAACTGGCGGAAGAATCGTAGTCGACCACCTTTTTCCGAGTCTCCCAGAACAGTAAACCGTTCCTTACAATAATTCCACATTACTTGTGAATTCAAAATAGCTAACAGATACAGGTCATTACGTGAAATAAAGTACACAGTATTACTGAAATATGTTCCGTTCATATCGAAAGCAAATCGTGACTCCTTGGCAATATCAGGGAACACAATCTTAGGCTTATCAAACTCTGGATAATAATCACATGCACGCAACTCCCACCAATACTTGCCTTGATCGGTACGCTGTTCAAGTTGCGGCTGCCATTGTTGAAGGTGAGCAAAAATCGCAGGATAGCGTTTGATATCAATCCCAATTGGGGTCACAATTAACCATGTATCACGCTGGTTGATCTGCCATCTACGCACATCATCGCCTACAGCCAATGGCTTGATGATCTTCGCACTCGCTGGGTCTTGCAGGATCAGTGCAGCGCGCGTTTTGCCATCGATCACAAAGGCCGTATTGAAGCCAGTAAGTACCCCACGATAAATCTGCCCCTTTACATACTCACCCAAGGATATGCTACTCTTCTCCATCTGGCGCAGGCGGTTGGCTACCGCGCTGCTGGTGAGCGTCCAACTCTCACTACGGATAGCATCTGCAGGCAGCTCGATGCTACTTTGATCGATAATCGCCCGCACATCCGGGTAGGGGTCGCCAAGTGTTTTTACTTGGGTAAAGCGGGTCGGCACTTGGTCGCCACGCTTATCTTTTTGGGCAACGAAAATGAGCGGGAAGGTAGCGGCTGTCTGAAACACCGGCAGTTCGCCAAAATCAGTAATACTCCACACATCCGTCTCGGCAGCCAGTTTGCGGCGCAGGTTGACCCCATAATTGGCGCGTAGCCACTTATTCGATGAAATGAAGGCCAGCATGCCACCCGGCTTCAGAATCTGCAGCGCACGTGCATAGAAGTATGTATAAAGATCGGCAGTACCACTGAAAAAATCACCAAAGGCTTTTTTGAGTAGCGGCTTATCCTCTATCAACTCCTGGCGCACATAGGGTGGGTTCGCCAGCACAATATCAAACCCGTGGTCGGCAAATACTTCGGCAAAGCGAATCGGCCATGAAAAGCCACCATCGGTTGGGGTACCACTGAGTAAGGCAAGTTGTTCTTCGATCTGATCAACCTCGGCACGCTGGGCTCGTTTCTGCTCACCCTGTGCGTTGAAGAAGGTATCTTTGGCAGCGCGAAATTCGTCGATCAGTTGATTTGCAAGGCTCATCTGGCGTGGCTCAGCAGCCAGCAAGCTATCGCCAATCTCTATTTTGTAATCAAGATTTGGCAGTGTTGGCGGTATTGCGCCGGGCGTGCCCTGGCGGAAATCGACAATCAGCGAGAGCCACAGCCGCAGTTGCGCAATATTGATCGCAAGGGTATCTTTATCCACCCCATACAGATTACGGCGGATGATTGCCTGTTTGCGCTCATAGACCTCTTGTTCACCAATACGTTTGGTTGTAAAGAGTGCCTGACGTAACAGCAATAGCTCTTGCAGCATGCCTAGTAAGTATGCTCCCGAACCGCAGGCCGGATCGCACACCGTAACGCGCTGGAGCGCTGCCAGCGTTGCTTCTGGATCTACAAGTTCAATTGCATCATATTGATCGACAAAGCGCGTAATCGTTACCGCCTGTTCTCGTACGAGCTGTGACTGTAAATAGCCTTTCAATGCTTCGCGACACATAAACGACACAACCGGTTTAGGGGTATAGTAGCTACCCGTTTCATGCCGCCCGGTAACCAATTCCTCGAATATTTTGCCGAGCATTTCTGGGTCAACAGCGACTTCAATATCTAATGGGGTTGATTCAGTGATTGTAAAATTGTAGCGGTAGAATAGATCGCCAATTGCAGCTTCGAACACTGCATCTGGGATTTCAATTTCACGATTATCGTCATCATCTTCTTGCTCGAACAAACCACCGTTGAGATATGGGATTTCACCAATCAAATGTTGCAAGTAGCCAGAAGGGTTGATTCGGAGGAGGTTATTGGGGTTGTTTAGACCACTAAAGAACAGCAGATACAAGCGGTTCCAGTAGAAATTTGTTTCGTGGTTCGTATCACGCCGCTTGTCATAATCTTCCCAAAGCGCTTGGAGATAATCAGTACGCCCATTGAACGCCAGCCAACCTTTGCGTTCTAGGAAGACAATAAACATGAGCCGATTAAACAAGCGCTGGATGAAAAACCGCCGTCGTTCACCACTAAGAGCAACAATACTGTCCTCTGCTTTACGGAAAATAGCCTCATATTCACGATAAAACTCACGGGTAACAACTTCAACATCAAACGCTTGATCATGGCGCTGTTGGATGTACAAAGGTGCGATACCAAACAGATCACGACTAATCGTCGTCAGATCAAGCAATGCTAGGCGCTCAGCGGCAGTTCGCACTTGGTCATTACCAGCGATGACAGTTATGCGCCGGAATACCCTTCTACGTTGGGCATCGCGTTCGTACTTGACATTGATGAAATGCCAGTGTTGCTGGGCATGGTCACTAAAGACAAACAGCGCATATGGAACATCCGCCAACATGCGGGTGATGATCGCACGCTCGCTTGTGCGGCTGAGATCGCCTTGCATCTGGGCATAGATGATTTTGAATGCGTCATGCTCGGCGAAGAGCAGCGGCTCGGTAGCAAGCGAGTCACGCTCGGCTGCTAGCCAATCACGTGTAGAGAGTGGCTGGTTAACACGCTCATAGTTGAGTTCGCTCCAGAACAGGCGCTTAAGGGGATCTAGGCCGCGCAGGGATCGCAGCAGGTCGGAAATAATCTGACTCATCGTGTATCCTGGCGCTGAGGTTGAGGCTGATTTCTACTTCATTATAGCAAAAGGGGCAAGACGTACGATTCGGACCTGTCTTCTCACAGAACGATTGTCATTCGCTTGATTAGTTTTCAGATGCTTGCATATAAGCAACCTGCACACTAGCGCGGCACATCTACCTTTGCGAGCACACGCTGCATGGCAATATCGGCCGTAAGCCCTTCGATTTCGGCCTCCGGCTTGAGAATGATACGATGTCGATAGACTGGGCGCACCAGGAATTTGACATCGTCTGGAACAACGAAGCTACGCCCTTGCATGGCGGCCCATGTTTTTGCGGCGCGTAGCAGCCCAATCGAGGCGCGTGGGCTACCTCCCAAGAGCAGATCCAGACTTTTGCGGCTGGCTTGTGCGATATCGGTAATATATTTGAAGATACCATCCTCAACTTGCACATCCATTATTTCGGCTTGGCAGCGAGCAAGCAGATCGGGCGTGATACGTGGCTCAATCCCAGATCGTTCGAGATGGCGTGCATCGAACCCACGGTGATAGCGCCGTAATACCTCAATCTCGGCATCTTGTGGCGAATAATCTACCAGCACTTTAAAAAGGAAGCGATCTAACTGCGCCTCGGGTAGTGGGTAGGTACCCTCATATTCAACTGGATTTTGGGTTGCAATCACAAAGAAGGGCTCTGGCAAGGCTAAGCGCTGGCCTTCAATCGTAACCTGTTGCTCCTCCATTGCTTCGAGCAGCGCACTCTGCGTTTTGGCTGGTGCACGGTTGATCTCATCACCAAGCAACACATTCGTAAAGACCGGCCCCTGGTGGAGGCGAAATTGCCCTGTACCGATCTCGAAGATCTGTGTCCCCACCACATCCGATGGCATCAGATCTGGGGTGAATTGTACGCGCTTAAACTCCGTTTGCGTCAGTGCCGCCAACGTTTTCGCCATAAGAGTCTTGGCGGTACCTGGCACTCCTTCTAATAAGACATGCCCGCCGCTAAAGAGTGCAATCATAAGCTGCGTGAATGGTTCCTCCTGGCCAACCAATACCTTGGCCGCCTCAGATCGGATATGATCGACGGTTTCATTAGTAAGCATCAGGTGTTCCTTCTATGTAAGCGATGGAACGTTGGAGCCGGGTACCCTCTGGGTGTAGCATTGGAACGTTAGAACGTTAGAACATCAGAGCGCTACTGTGTCTCCATGTCTCGGTTCTTGGTAGGCGAACACAAGGTTCGCCAGTACGATGGCTCTGCGCTCTGCGCTTTCCGCTTCATTGTTTCGATGCTTCATTGCTTCATTGCTTCCCAACGCGCGATTTTCTCACGCAGCTCATGCCCTTCGCGAGTAGTAACATTGTGGCGATAGAGCAGGGCCATCCAAATCGGCAATGGCGGTATGATCACCATCAGGCCAGCCAGCCAAGCAGCAATCGAAATAGCCTGTGCTACTTGTGATTCCTCACCCAAGAGCCAGAGGGTTGGCAGCGGGATCGCTAGGCCAATCAGAACTGCAACGCTCAAGCCCGCCGCGCCAGTTGTGATTGCTGCCAACGCACATACCAGAATATTCGAGCCGAAACGGTAGGCAGTTAGTGCAAGGCTTTGTTCGATAGCAACGCCAAAGCGCAATTGCCCATTTGCCCAGGGTTGTAAAGCATATACAACACTATTGATTGCTGCGCCACCAATCGCTAACGACACCAGATTGCCACTCAGCGTTACCAGACTAGCGATCATAATCGCCGCATTCGACAACATGGAGCCGGAACTACCAACTGAGCTAAACATGCCAACCATCAGTACGCTACCAAGAAGATAGGCTGGGCAAATACAGAATAGGCTTACAATCCCCGACAATATCTGCATGACAATTGCATATATTCCAGCAAAAAATGTCATACTAACAACCCGCAGCGGGTGAATCACAAGTGCAGCGCGGATCTGGATCGTACGGCCTTCAATCGCATCTTCGGCTGCACGCGAAAGTATCGCCAGCAGGTAGATCAGGAGTGGTAGCAACAGTAATAACCCACCAAGTACAAGCAGTACCTTCTGGAAGTCTTCTAACCAAGAGAATGCAACAACCGCAAGGCCCGTCAGGATGGCAATCGGCACAAACCAGCTTGCCGAAAGCAACACAAATGCCCCAAAGTTGCGCCGGTAGATTGCCAGCCCTTCATCGAGCAACTCAAGTGCAAATTGGAGTGTTCGGCGCATAATCTCTCTATCGTTTGTAGCTTGCGGTTATTAGCGACGCTGTATTTCTGCCAGAATGTGATCTGCATCCGCAATTGCTGCGACAAGCTGCGCCTCAGTTGGCTGGTTGGCTCGCAGTCGGCGAAGCACATTCTGAAGCGCTGGCTCATCAATTGGCCGAATCCGCACAAGCTCGGCGACAAACTCTGCATCTTCTGTCTGCGGGCTTATTCCATAGGGCCGCGCAAGGCGACGTTTGAACTGCTGATGGTAATGGCGCAAGATATACGCGCGCTTACCACTACGCTGCATAAGATCAGCCATACTCTCAACATATTCCGCACTACTACGGCGCTGGGTTTCCTCGCGCAATGGTATCGGCTGGCCAAAGCGCCGCCCACTTAGAACAAGGTAGAGTGCTACGACAAGGATGGTATAGAGTCCAGCCCAACCCCAAGGGCTACTCGTTACCGCCACAGTCGGAGTGGGCGGGCGTACATAGCCATGGTGATATTCGTCGAAGGTGATCGTTCCAGAACGTGGTATACGGCGCAGCATATTAAGTACAAGGCGAGCATTCTCAGGATCACGTAGGCCTGCATTCGTAAACGGGTAGCCTGCAGCACTCACATATATATACCCATTGCCATGTTGAACTCCAGCAACCAAGAGTTGATCGGATGTACCTAAGAGCGCCGCATAATCATCGCGTTGAGGGATAAGAAACCGCCCGGCGCGCACCTGTGGGGAACGTACCAATGGCTGATCAAGGGCCGGTTGTAATGGCGCAGCATGTTCGATAACGACTGTACCAGTATAGACAGCGCTTTGCATGTTGATTTCATGTAGCAGGGCATTACTCGCGCCCAATACAGGTGAAGTATCGTCCACTAAAATAAGTGTACCGCCTTGCTCAACCCAATCTAACGTGCTGCGCGCTTCTTCTGGCG
>JANLSE010000259.1:0-1909 GCA_031362265.1 Roseiflexaceae bacterium | reverse complement strand
CAAGCGGCCTTTATGACATCACGTATCATGGACCCGCGTCGGCGTGGCGCGGTGCAGGACTGGCAATTGAATCAGGCGTGTTGGAGGAAGTGATCGTACGCGGCGTGGTGTTGCGGTTAGTATGGCGCGCCTTTGGACCGCTCGTGGCCTTTATAGCTTCAAGCCTGCTGTTTGGAGTCGGGCATATTGCCAATCCAGGTGCTACATTATTCACCACTGCCTGCGTTGCCATCGAAGCCGGTATCATGCTCGGTTCCTTCTATGCGTTGACCGGCAGACTCTGGGTTTCGATTGGGGTTCACGCCGGGTGGAATTTCACTCAAGGCTATCTATTCGGCGCTAGTGTCTCGGGCGGCGACTTCGGACCTTCGATCGCAACGAGCACAGCAAGAAGCGATGTCCCCGATTGGCTTACTGGCGGCGCATTTGGGCCGGAGGCTTCAGTGCCAGCCTTCGCAATTTGCACGATAGTAGGCGCAACGGTACTTTGGGCGGCCTGGCGGCAAAGTCGATTTACAAAATCCACACCGGCGCTCTTTTTGTTGGCAGAGAACAATGCTCTATCGCCTTAGGAAGGGCAGCTGAGTACCAACGGGCAAAGGGTATTGATCTAAGTTTGGGCGTGGTCAAAATCATTGGCAGCACCACCAAAAGGAAGGACATCTTATGGAGTATGTCGTGGGCGTGATCTTGGGCCTGGCAGTGTGTGGCTTTGCCACCGCGAGTGGCTTCGACCGTGACCGCGCCTTCTACCCGACGGTTCTGATCGTGATTGCTTCCTACTACTCGCTGTTTGCAGTGATGGGTGCGTCTCGGCACTCGACGTTGGAGATTGAGATTGCAGTTGGGCTTGTATTTTCAGTCTTTGCCTTGCTCGGCTTCAAGAAGAGCATGTGGTTGGCCGCAGCTGGTATCGTTGGACATGGTCTCTTTGATTTCTTCGTACATCACAAACTTGTCACGAACCCCGGCATGCCAGTGTGGTGGCCTGGCTTTTGCGGCACAATAGACATCGTAATCGGTGGATGGTTAGCGAGTCGACTTTGGAAGGTGCCGAATACAGAACGCCGTGAGGAGACATCGCCGTGAAGGCGATTGTTCGCGAAACATACGGCCCACCGAGCGTTCTAAGACTCGACGACGTTCCGACACCCACCGTTGGTGACGATGATGTGCTGGTGCGCGTTCAAGCTGCATCTGCGAATGCGGGCCTTACCAGAAGCAGTCGCTGCCATTGAAGCCATGCCTATAACGGGCATCGGCCATTTTCTCGTCACTCAATTTGGCAAGCCATTTACTTCTGCAGGATTTGGAAATTGGTTTCGGGAGCGTTGCAATGATGCCGGGTTACCCCAATGCAGCGCACACGGTTTGCGCAAGGCCATGTCACGCAAGCTCGCCGAGAGCGGAGCCACCACTTTGCAGGGTCGCGCAGTTACGGGCCACAAGACCGACCGAATGTTCTCATACTATGCTGAAAACGCGAACAGAGAGGGCCTGGCCGACGATGCAATGGCTACGTTGCAAGCCCACAATTTGGTACGAAAAGTCCAATAGTGGTGGCGAACCTTCCAAAAAACCGCAGAAAACTGTCATTTTTTGGAGATAGTGGTGGACAGGGCTGGTGAAGTTCGAATCACGAAAATCAAGCAGTTAGGCGGGCCAACCGACCGTTTGACGCAACGATAAACTGTGGCGATCAGACCGTAATGGCGGCCCCATCGACGGAACCCACGCCTGCCTCGAAAGCGAATCCACAAATTCAAAATTCCATCCGCGCTCTCGCCTGCGCAGGAGAAGGTGTGAATTTTCAACACGATTTTAGCGAAAGCTGTCACTGGCGCCTGCCACCGCGAATGTCAGCTTGGCGAGATTTGGCACTAGAAGCTGCCATTCCGTACACGACAAC
>JANLSE010000206.1:0-6963 GCA_031362265.1 Roseiflexaceae bacterium | reverse complement strand
CGCGACCGTAGTACCAGTTTTGATAGTGGTGAGCCAGGGATTGGTGGCGTGACAATCGAGTTGCGTGATAGTGGCGGCGCGTTGGTCGCAACCACAACAACAAATCCTGATGGAACATATCTCTTTGTGGGTATGCCGGGTGGCTCTTACACGATCGTTGAGCTTCAGCCGAACGGATATGGCAGCAGCACTCCTGATAGCCTCCCAGTGGTTGTGCCAAATAGTGGCCGTATTACCGACCAGAACTTTGGCGAGATCCTTGGTAGTATTAGCGGGAGTGTGTTTGTTGATAACGACGATGATGGGGTACAAGACCCAGGCGAGGTCGGTATTCCAGGCACAACGGTTACCTTGATTGGTACCGATGTGAATGGAATCCCAGTAAATCGCACGATCACCACAGATAGCAATGGTAACTACACCTTTGGCGATCTGCTTGGCGGCAATTACACCGTTATTGAAACCCAGCCACTCAATCATGGTGATGGTCGCGACTCGCTTGGCAACATGGGCGGATCGCTGACCAATGATCGGTCGAGTGGGATTGCGCTTGGTTCGGGTGTGGATGCGATTAGCTATAACTTTGGCGAAAGCCCGCTCACGCCAACCTCGATTGTGCTAACGAGCTTTACGGCTACGCACGAATCGGGTGGAGTTATCCTTCGCTGGGAAACGAGCGTCGAACTCGACACCTGGGGCTTCCGGCTCTATCGCAGTGCAAGCGGAAGCTATGAGGATGCGATGCTTGTGACACCCAATCAGCTTGCTGCAACTGGGCGCGGCCAGGGCGCAAGTTACGAATGGTCGGATACGAATGTTGAGCCGAATGTGACCTATACCTACTGGTTGGAAGAGACCGATCTGAACCATAATGTCTTCATCTATGGTCCAGTGCGCACACAAGTTAATGCGCCAGCTGGTGGAGGCTACCGACTATATATTCCTGGTGTAAGCCGGTAGTTCTACGCCACAGCGGGCATAGTGACATGGAAAGGTATGTATTTCCATGCCACTATGCCCGCTGTGCTAATTTCGTTTCATGATCCAGTTGAGGTGTATTTGGAAACACCAAGCCGCCAGAATGCAAGCGACAGCGCGAAGAATGCGCCAGCAACGAGCGGTGCAACCCAGGCTGAAGCTGCTGGTAGGCCATTTGGATCGGTTCGCCCAAGGATGAGTAGGCCAGCTGGGTAACTCGCAAAGGCTACTGGAATAATAAAGAGGAAGACACTCCGAATCCATTCATTGAAGATACTAAGTGGATAGCTCGCCATCTGAAAGCCGCCCGAGGTGAAGATCTGGATCACCTCGGGCGTTTTAATTGTCCAAAAGGTGATCGTAGCTCCAATGACCACAAGACCAATGAAGATCAAACTTCCTGAAAGAATTGTGAGCGGTATGATCAGAATCCGCTCCGCAGTCCATGCGATCTGGAGATGGGTAATGGCATACGCCAGGATTACACTGCCCTGAATGGTACGCCCTAAGCGCCGTAGCTGAAACTGAGATGTCAGCACCTGAAAGAATGTACCCAGCGGGCGGATCAACACACTATCAAACGCACCTGTGCGCATCATCAATTCAAATGGGCTATCGAATCCACGCCCAATCATTTCGGCCATACTGAACGCAATCGAGCTCAATCCATACAGCAGCGCCACCTCCTCAATCTTCCACCCACCAACGGCGCCAAAGCGCGCCAGCAAGAGTGCAGTCGTGGCAAACTCAATGATGGTGAGTAACCCAAACCCAACGAGATCAAGCCAAAACGACCAGCGATGCTGCATCTGTGAGCGAATACTCGCGCCAATCAGGCGGAAATACAGGCTAACCATAGGAATCCTTTTTGAGCGAGGGAACGATCGAGCGGTGGAACGGTGAAACGCAAAAGCGCAAGAGCGCAAGAACGCAAGGGCTATGAGTAACGTTGGCCTGTTTTGCGCTGTGCGCTGTGCGCTATCTGGTCACCTTGTCACCTTGTCTCGTATTCTGCGCTCTGCGTTCGCTCCAATGCTCCAATGTTTCAACGCTCCAACGCTTCGCTACCCTCCCTGAATCACGATTTTGCGCATTGCGCCACGCATAAGCATAAGTGCACCAAGGGTGAGGATGATGCTCCAGAACAGTTGGATGAGCAGTGCTTGTATAATTGCTGTGCCCTCTAAACGGCCAAGGAATATCTGAATTGGTATTGAGGTTGTGGCCTGAAATGGGAGCAGGTATGCAATCTGGCCGAGCCAATCGGGAAAAAATGCCAGTGGCAGTAGGAAGCCGGAAAAGAACATGGTCACAATGCTAGCAATATTAACCAGCCCGGAATTATCGATCAGCCAGAACGCCGATGCGTTGATCAGGAAACCATATGCAGAGGAAATCACTATCGCAAATATGATTGATACGAGGAACACCGCGAGTTCGGCAAAGCTTGGAACATGCGCAGTGAAATAGAGAATACCCACCAGATACGTAAGCGTGCCACGCATCATGAGGCTGAAGAGTTTATCACCAAATTGCTGGCTGAGCCAGTAAAAGTAGAAATTCCATGGGCGCATCAGATCCACCGCAACATCACCAGTGCGGATGGAGCGCGTCAGATCACCGGAGACCCATGCGCTGCCGATTGTGATTAGCGACTGGCTCACCCATAGGTAGCTTACCGCTTCTCCCACCAGATAGCCAGACATTGTTTGATGATCTGTGAAGACCGCAAGATAGATGAGTGAAAGCATTGCCCCAAAGAAGGCATTTGTGATCAGCCCACTGAGCGCTGCAATACGATACGTCGTTGCACGGCGGAAGGCGCGTAGCGCAACCTCATAGTAGAGACGCACAGGTACTCCTAACACAAGGCAGGTAGCGCAGTTTATGTCACGAGTGGTTGTTCCTGGTACATGAATAGCTGTGAGCATAGCATAATGCCACCGAACTGGGATCGGGCATTCGATGGAGAAGCTACGCCTGGTGAGGTGGGCATCGTTCGAGGGGAGATGCGATGGAACGATGGAACGATGGAACGATGGAACGATGGAACGATGGAACGATGGAACGATGGAGTGTTTGGCCTCCAATATCCCATCGCTCTTGCGTTCTTGCGCTATGCGCTGTGCGTTCTTGCGCTCTTGCGCTTACCTACACGAGTGTATTCAGATAGCGTGCTGCCTTTACAAATCCTTCCTCAGGGCCGAATGACCCATCTTCATGTTCGATTGAGAGCACTCCGTCATAGCCAATTCCACGTAATGCAGAGATAAACTCGCCCCAGCGGATGCGGCCATAGCCTGGTAATGTATAGCGCCACCAGCCATCGCCATTAAAGCCAACGCGGGTGAGCCGTGCAAGATCGACAGAGACATCCTTGGCATGGACATGGAAGATGCGGCTTTGGAATTCGCTTACTGCGGCAATCACATCAATCCCTTGCCAATCGAGGTGGGATGGGTCGAAGTTCAGGCCAAAATGTGCGTCGGGGATGGCCTCAAACACCATCTGCCAATGTTCGAGGTGCTGGATATTTGTGGCAAACCAGTTCTCGAGAGCCAGCCGTACCCCATGCTGGCCGGCCAGATCGAGCAGTGGCCGCATGGCTTGGGGCAAATCTTCCTGAATTGTGCGTGCTTTGCTCTTCCCTGGTTCTGGAAACCCAGCAACGGTACAGACCGTATCGACGCCGAGTTTGGATGCTAGACGGATTGCATGGCCGATACCGATTTTGGCGGCATTGGTGCGTTCTGGTGCGAAGCCAACCGTCATCATATAGCAGGCCAAACTGGAGATTCGCATGTCGTGGGCGGCCAGCAGCTGGCGTACCTCGGCGATAGTTGCGTCACTGGTTGTTGCTGCATCAAGTGCTGCGCCTGGGCTGACATCAACTTCAAGCGCTTTGATTCCATGCGCCGCAGCCCAAGGGATCAATTCGGTGAGTGGCTTTGTACGTAGAGGTGCGGTAAGAATGCCAACGTGCATGGGGATACTCCTGCTAGAAAAGATTCAAAACAGAGCGATGCATGTCTGTGCGTTAAGCGATTCCAAGCTATGCTGATTGGCCGGTTTATGGCGACTGACAGATAAACTCGACCTCATTGCCATCTGGATCATTCACATACATGGTACGGCTGGCGAGTACGGGATGAACGCCAGTACGCGGGGTATGGCCTGCGGCTGTAAGAGTAGCATGCTGAGCGTCAAATGTATCGGCGGGGAGCGAGAATGCCAGGTGGTGCAACTGATACCCAGAAGGCTGTACGCGCACCTCAGCACTTTTTGGTACCAGCACAATCATTGCTGGGATGCCAGCATACCCTTCGCCGACTTTGAGGAAGCTATTGGGCAGATGTGGTGGTGAGATAAGCTCCAAACCCAATTGATCACGGTAGAACGCCAGCGCACGCTCCTTGTCGCTGGTCCATAGAACAATTTCAGCGATCCCGCCAATATAGCGCATGGTAAACCCCATCTGTAAATACGCCTGACTATGGCGCATTATTGGTATAGTGCCATATTCCACACATTAGTGCAACTTGTGCATTAGAACCGCAGAACCGCAGAACAAAAACCAAGAGCCAACTAGAACCGCAGAACTGCGGAACTGCGGAACAAGAGAACCAAGAACCAAGAACCAACACGAGGTTCGCTCAGCTACGCCCATTCTTCTCCCAGCATCGTACTGGCGAACCTTGTGTTCGCCTGCTAAGAACCGCAGAACCAAGCCAGCCCTGAGACTTCGGCGTGAGCTCAGTCGAACGCGCAGCCGAAGGGAACTAAGAACTAAGAATCGACCTGCCGCTCCGTGTGTTGCGCAGCGATAGGAATATAAATCTTGCGCCTTTGCGCCTTTGCGCCTTTGTGTTCATGCTTGAAAGACAACCCTGGTAATCGCGAAGCACGTAATGGCATCGACGAACTGGAGCGCACACCATCACTTGTCTTCAGGTATAATCGCCAGAACGAATCCTGCATGCTGTGGGGTGTCCAGTTCTGTGCTTCAATTGTGGTCTATTCTCGACTATTCTGGTTTAGGGAGGAAACAGCTCATGCCCAAACTGCGGCAACAAGTCTTGGTGTTATATCTTGCCGACTCTGCGTTGGATAGTAATGTTGTCGGTTGGTCGCTTTATGATGGGACTGGCCGCAGCGCACCAGTAACTGGTGACGAGCCATTGCCGCCATATGAGAGTGGCCTGGATGCGCTCAAGGATGGTTGGCGTGTGATCCAGTTTCCTCAGCTTATTCCGCCATATCCCGGCCTAGAGTATAGTACTTCGTTTCTGAAACATGAGTTTATTTTTGAGCGCTTGGAGGAGATCAATGACTAATCGAGCACACCTGTTGACCTCACAACAAATGGCCTCATTCGTGACAAACGGCTTTCTACGCTTCGATGAACTGATACCAAATGAACTAAACGAAGCGGCCATGCGTGAACTTGATGGCGGGCTTAAGGGTGCGCCATATGGCACGCCATTCGAACAGCTCTACCCAAGCCCTTCGGCGATTGGCCAGATCCTGCGATCACCCGCGGTTCAGGGCATCATTACCAGCCTGGTAGGGCCAAACCCACTCTTCGATCACCATGCTATTCACACGCGTGCTGCCAATGAGACCAAATCACAGCATTTGCATGGCGATGCGGTGATCGATACACGAATGCATTTCGATATTCAGTTGATGTACTATCCACATGACATTCCACTTGAGATGGGTGGCACACTAGTTGTGCCGGGCAGCCACTTCCGGCGCATTAATGAGAGCGATATTGGGCGCTACCAGAATATGCGCGGCCAGATCCCGATGGTGTGTAAGGCAGGCACACTATTGGCACTCCATCATGGCATCTGGCATTGTGGCCGCCGTAACCAAACCGGGCAGGTGCGCTATATGTATAAGATTCGGTTGAATCCAACCGTTCGCCAAACCCTGCTGTGGAATACTGACGATCTGGACGATCCGCAGGTCGAGAAGATTCTCGGCCAACATCTGCCATGGTTTGAATGGGCAACTGGCCGCTTAGAAATTATGAATCGCTCGAAGATGTGGCGTTTTCTAACTGGCAATGAGAGTTACGATACCGATTATTGGTGGAAACGCGTCGAGAATACGCCAGAATATATGCCAGCCAGTGCGGAGTAGTTTACTGTGCTGTTTTGAGAAGATTCGTTCTGCTGTCCGAATGCTGTTTTTCGCGATTTGTGAAAGGCAGCATTTGTTTATACAGTGCAACAAAAGGAATACATGCAATGCCGCATACAGAGCTTCGCTTTCGCCAGGTTCATCTTGATTTTCACACCAGTGAGCAAATCGCCGGGATTGGTGCCGATTTTGATCCAGAAGTCTTTGCCGATATTCTGGTGCGTGCCAAGGTTAATTCAATCACCTGTTTTGCCCGCTGCCATCATGGCTGGCTGTATTACGATAGCAAACTGAACCCTGAACGTCGCCATCCGCATCTCCAAGTCGAACTGTTACAACGCCAGATTGAAGTGTGCCATGCCCATGATATTCGCGTGCCAATCTATATCACCGTACAGTGGGATCACTATACGGCAAATAGACACCCAGAATGGCTTGCGCGCGATGATCAGGGCCGACCATTTGGCACCCCAACCTTTGAGGCTGGTTTTTATCGCCGATTATGTGTTGGCTCACCTTATCGCGATTTCCTGAAGGCGCATACTCAGGAAGTATTAGAAACCTTCCCAACCGATGGCCTGTTTTTTGATATTGTTCATCCATTGCCATGTGCATGCCAATACTGTTGCGCTGCCATGCTGGAACAGGGCATGAACCCGGCAAATCTGGCCGAGCGCCATGCTTATGGTCAGCAGATGATTGATGCGTTCAAGCGTGATATGACCGCATTTGTACGGCAGTTCAACCCCGATTGTACAATATTCTATAATGCTGGCCATGTTGGCACCCGTGATCGTGTTGTTGCTGGGGCGTATAGCCACTGGGAATTGGAGAGCC